>CAILWW010000070.1 GCA_903838035.1 uncultured Actinomycetes bacterium
ATGTTCATGGCTGCCTTAGTCAATATCGCACCTTGGGTGCGGAAGGTTCCGGTGAATACCGGTAATAGTTGTTGATGAATTTCAAGTGCGCGATTGGAATCTCCAGCGAACCAAGCATCGAGCATTGCTTTGAGTTCAGAGCCAACCGTATGTCCGCAGACCGAGACAAAGCCGACGGCGCCGATAGAGAGGAACGGAAGGTTAAGAATGTCATCGCCTGAATAAACTGGAATTCCGGATTTCTTAATCACCCAAGAAGTTGCTGCGACATTTCCTTTTGCATCCTTGAGCGCCACAATTTGTGGGTGTTCATAGAGCGAGATGATGGTCTCTGACTCCATCTCCACTCCAGTGCGACCTGGAATGTCATACATCATGACCGGAAGGCTGGTGGAATTTGCAACAGCTAAGAAGTGGGCCTTGATTCCTGCTTGTGGTGGTTTGTTGTAGTACGGCGCAACAATCAGCAATCCATCTGCTCCAGCTTTTTCGGCGCGCTTTGCTTGATCAACCGAGAAGGAAGTTTCGTTATCGCCAGCGCCAGCAAGTACTTTGACCCGCGAACCAACCGTTGCTTTAACAACGCGAATGATTTCATCTTTCTCTTCTGGCTTCGTGGTGGGAGCTTCGCCAGTTGTTCCGTTGACGACAATTCCATCATGGCCATGATCGGCTAAATGGGTGGCTAGTGTGGCAACACCATCCCAATCAATGGAGAGATCTTTTTTGAATGGCGTCACCATCGCGGTGAGCATTCGGCCAAATGGCGCATCAATATGCATGAGAGAAGGTTACCGCGATTAAGGGGCGACGCGACCAGACTTTTCGAAGGCTTTATGCGTAAGCGGCATCAATTTTGCAAAATGTTCTTCCATTTTTTCAGCCACCATCTCGATTTCACGTTGTGGATAGCTGGGGAAATGCGACCCTTCGCGGGAGGTGCGAAGTGATAAAAAGTTCATTAGTGCGCGAGCATTCATGGTGACATACATCGAGGAGTACAAAGTAACGGGCAAAACTGCGCGGGCAACTTCTCGAGCAACTCCTACATTGAGCATCTTCTGGTAATTCTCGTAGGCCAAGTTGCAGGTTTCTTTAATTGCATTGACTGTGACTGTGTATTGCTCATCGGTACCAGGAACGAAGGTGTAGGCGCCAGGCTTTCCGATTTGAACTAAGTTGCGCTCTTTGGCTGGAATATAAAAGACTGGTCGGAGTTCGCGATAGCGACCGCTCTCCTCGTTGTAGGAAGCAATGCGGTGTCGCATAAATTCACGGAAGACAAAGATTGGGGCCGAGATAAAGAAGGTCATCGAGGTGTGCTCAAATGGGCTCCCGTGTCTTTCGCGAGCGAGATAATTAATCAGACCTTCAGCTCCGCTTGCATCCGATCCAACTGCGTCCAGCGACTTATCCCCCGCGGTGGAAACGCGCGCCGCCCAGATGACATCGGAGTCGCTGGCGCTGGCCTTTACCAACTCGACCGTCATATCTTCTCGGAACTGGATTGGGAAAACTTCGCTCTGCTCGCTCATGCCCCGACCCTATAGAAAGGCCCACATTGAACGTTGGATTAGGGCAGAATATCGGCGTGTCAGAGGCTTCAGTGAAACGAGATTCCTTCACAGTCTCCATAACCGTCGGAGCGTATGGAATCGCTTTTGGAGCAGCCGCAATCGCCGACCACTTCACAATTTTGCAGGCTTGCCTGCTCTCACTTCTTCTCTTCTCCGGCGCATCTCAATTTGCAGTCGTTGGGGTATTAGGCGCGGGCGGAAGCGCGGCAAGCGCGATTGCAACCTCTACATTGTTAGGCAGCAGAAATGCTTTATACGGACTGCGACTTGCCCCGATCTTGAACCATAAAGGATGGCGCCGTGCAGTCGGAGCACAAGTGACAATTGATGAATCCACTGGCGTTGCACTATCGCAAGACACTAACAAGAGTATGAAGCAAGGCTTCTGGTACACCGGCATCGGCGTCTTTATCTTTTGGAATTTCTTTACCTTGCTCGGCGCGCTCGGCGCCAAGGCGATTGGAAATCCATCGGCTTGGGGGCTAGATGCAGCAGTCCCGGCAGCTTTCTTGGGAATGTTATGGCCTCGCCTTAAAGGCAGAGATACCTGGGCGGTTGCGGCTGCCTCCGTTGTACTCTCGCTAACACTTGTTCCATTTGTTCCAGCCGGTGTGCCGATTATTTCCTGCGCCGTAATTGCCATTCTGCTTGGGTGGAAGTCATGACACCGCAATGGATTGCGTTGATCGGGGCAAGCGTCTTTGCCTATGCCTTAAAGTATTTAGGCTCTGCAATTCCCCAATCTTGGCTGGCTCATCCGAGAATTCAGAAGATCAATTCACTTATTCCGATCTCACTTCTTAGCGCGCTGGTCATCGTTCAAGGCGTAACCGAGAAAACTAAATATGTGATTGATCAACGAGCAGCTGGAGTGGCCTTCGCCATCATGGCACTCATAGCAAAGGCGCCCTTCCCTGTTGTGGTTGTGGGCGCCGCTATTACTTCTGCGGTGGTCTACCGCTTTAAGTAGGTATTAAAGAACGTTTAAGGCTTCTAGCTTTGCTTTGAGATCGTTATCGGATGGCTCAGTAAGGTGAGTTCCATCTTCAAAGACGATTACTGGAATCGACTTCATTCCGCCATTGATCTCAACAACCTTGTCGGCTGCGGCTGCATCTTCATCCACGTTGATGTATTCATAAGCGACGTGATTTCCATCGAGAAACTTCTTTGAGCGACGGCAATCTCCACACCATTCGGCACCGTACATAACAATCTTTGACATATCCACTCCCTTATATTTGTTAGTTGAGATCCATAAAGTGTTCCAGGCCGAAAGTTAGGCCAGGATGCTTTCCAACTTCGCGACAGCCAAGTAAAACCCCAGGCATAAATCCAGTGCGATCGATGGAGTCGTGACGAATCGAGAGCGTCTCGCCGGTATCGCCAAGAACGACTTCTTGATGTGCGACAAGTCCGCGCAAACGAATGGAGTGAATCGGAATATCTCCGATCATTGCCCCACGCGCACCATCCATAGAATCAGACGTTGCATCGGGCATAGGTGGACGATTGGCAGACTTACGAGCTGCGCTCATGAGCTCGGCGGTGCGCTTGGCAGTGCCAGATGGCGCATCTGCTTTATTGGGATGATGGAGTTCAATAATTTCGGCAGATTCAAAATACTTGGCAGCGCTCTCGGCAAACTTCATCATCAGAACCGCACCAAGTCCAAAGTTTGGCGCAATTAACGCACCTACTTTTGGATGTGCAGCAAGCCAGACATTAATAGTTGCCAGCTTCTCATCGGTAAATCCAGTAGTGCCTACGACAACGCTGATGTCGTGGTTAATAGCAAATTCAAGATTACCCATAACTGAATTTGGATGGGTGAAATCGACAACCACTTCTGCCCCAGCCGTAACTAGTTGGTCGAGTGAATCACCAAGATCTAAAGCTGCGACAAGTTCTAAATCAGTAGCTTCCTTAATTGCTTGAACCGATTGCGCGCCCATGCGCCCTTTAGCTCCGAGTACTGCAACCTTGATGCTCATGAAAGTACCTTTTCAAATTTAGTGGTGCTTCTAAATGGTCCAACGAGTGCAAGCGTAGCCGCTTGGCTGAATAAGTCGCGCGCTAATTGATGAACTTGTTCCGGAGTTACCGCATTTACTTCCCGCAAAATCTCATCAAAGCTCATGATTTCACCATAAACCAACTCGCTCTTACCAATCCGAGTCATACGAGAGCCGGTATCTTCTTGGCCTAAAACCATGGAGCCGGTAACCGCCCCCTTCGCGCGCTTAATCTCATCCAGAGTAAGTCCGTGCTCAGCGACGTTCATCGCAACCTCGCGCATAAGTTGCAAAACTTCGGCTGCCTTATCTGGCTTTGATCCGGCGTAGAAGGCGAGCGTTCCGGTGCCGGCAAATTGTTGACCATAGGCATAGGTCGTATATGCAAGTCCGCGCTTCTCGCGAATCTCCTGGAAAAGTCTGGAAGACATGCCACCACCAAGGGCGGAAGAGAGAATGGCTAGTGCAAAGCGACGCTTATCGGTGCGGGCTACCGCTGGAAAGCCGTAGAGAATATGTGCTTGTTCAGTCTTACGGTCGATCAGACCAATATTGCCGAGGCCGGGCGTCTTTACTGGAGTTGCGGGACGCGTATCAGATTTAGCGTTTGGCACATCGAGGAAACCATCTTTCGAGAGTGCTTCTTCGACAAGTTTCACAACCTTCTTATGTTTCACATTTCCAGCTACAGATACAACTAACTCTTTTGGCTGGTAGTGCTTTTTGTAATAGTTATAGACCGACGGGCGACTCATATTGTTGATGGAATCGACGGTGCCAAGAATTGAGCGACCAAGTGGTGAATCGCCATAATATGTCGAGAGATAGAGCTCGTGGATGTAATCCGATGGATCTTCATCGCGAACCGCAATCTCGCTTAAGACCACGCTACGTTCGCTATCGATATCTTCTTGCTTGACCAAGGATGAGGTAATTAAATCTGAAACTACATCTACTGCGAGTTTAAGATCGCTATCAATTACTCGAGCATAAAAGCAGGTGTACTCCTGAGCGGTGAATGCATTCATCTCGCCGCCGACCGCCTCAATCGAGGATGAGATTTCCAAGGCAGAGCGGGTTTTCGTTCCTTTGAAGAGCAGGTGCTCTAGAAAGTGAGAAGCTCCCGCGACCGAACCTTTCGATTCATCGCGAGAGCCGACATTTGCCCAGATACCCACCGCAGCGGATCGAACGGTATTTACTTCTTCCGTAACAATTCGAAGTCCGCTGGGGAGAGTTGTCTTAGCCAAGGTTAATTACTTCTCACTATCTCCAGCGCCATAGACGTTTCCATCTGGATCTACTGCAACAAGAGAGAACTTACCCTTTGGATCAATCTCTTGAATTTCGACGTGAATCTTATCGCCGACCTTCATGACCTCCTCGAGGTTCTCAATGCGCTTTCCACCATGCATCTTGCGAATCTGAGATACGTGGAGCAAGCCATCTTTGCCTGGGACGAGTGAGATAAATGCGCCAAATGTTGCAAGCTTTACAACGCTACCGTTGAAACGCTCGCCCACCTTTGGCACTACAGGGTTTGCGATTGCATCAATCATGGCCTTCGCAGCTTCTGCTTGTGAACCCTCGAGCGCGCCGATGTAGACAGTTCCATCATCTTCGATGGTGATATCTGCGCCGGTCTCATCTTGAATCTGGTTAATCATCTTGCCCTTAGGTCCGATGATTGCGCCGATTAGATCAACTGGAACCTTGACCGAGATGATGCGAGGAGCAAGAAGGCTCATCTCATCTGGTGCATCGATTGCTTGGTTCATGATTCCAAGAATGGTCATACGTGCTTCTTTTGCTTGGAGCAGAGCGCCAGCAAGTACAGAGGCAGGAATTCCATCGAGCTTGGTATCGAGTTGGAGCGCAGTAACAAAGTCCTTTGTTCCGGCAACCTTGAAGTCCATATCGCCGAAGGCATCTTCTGCTCCGAGAATATCGGTGATAGCGACATATTCTGTCTTTCCATCAACCTCATCAGAGATCAGACCCATTGCAATACCTGCGACTGCTGCCTTAAGTGGGACACCAGCGTTAAGAAGTGACATGGTTGAGGCGCAAACAGATCCCATGGATGTCGATCCATTGGAACCGAGAGCTTCAGAAACCTGACGGATTGCATATGGGAACTCTTCACGAGTTGGAAGAACTGGAACTAATGCGCGCTCTGCAAGTGCACCGTGGCCAATTTCGCGACGCTTTGGTGAACCAACACGACCGGTCTCGCCTACTGAGTAAGGCGGGAAGTTGTAGTTGTGCATATAACGCTTGTGGTTCTCTGGGCTCAAAGTATCGAGCTGTTGCTCCATCTTGAGCATATTCAGAGTAGTGACGCCGAGAATCTGGGTCTCGCCGCGCTCGAAGATTGCTGAACCATGAACGCGAGGAATAACTTCAACCTCTGCCGTAATTGCACGGATATCGCGAGGACCGCGTCCATCGATACGCACCTTCTCGCGAAGAACACGTTGACGAACAAGCTTCTTAGTAACAGAACGGAGTGCAGCAGAAACTTCCTTGCCACGTCCTTCGAATTGTTCTGCAAGTGCTTCAGTGACTGATGCATTGACTTCATCAAGAGCAGTCTCGCGCTCTTGCTTGCCAGCAATTGTCAGAGCCTTTGCTAACTTATCCTTTGCGGCAGATTCAACAGCAGCATAAACATCATCTTGGTAATCCAAGAAGACAGGGAATACGCCGGTTGGCTTTGCGGAACTCTTAGCGAGTTCCATCTGTGCTTCACAGAGAATACGAATAAATGGCTTTGCGGCATCGAGGCCAGCGCCAACAATCTCTTCAGTAGGAGCTTGCGCGCCATCCTTGATTAGACCGATTGTCTTTGAGGTTGCTTCTGCCTCAACCATCATGATGGCAACATCGTCGCCTGCGATACGACCAGCAACGACCATGTCGAAGACAGCCTTCTCGAGATCTGAGTGGTTAGGGAATGCAACCCATTGACCCTCAATCAGAGCAACGCGTACGCCACCAACTGGGCCAGAGAATGGCAGGCCAGCGAGTTGAGTAGACATTGATGCAGCGTTAATAGCAATGACGTCGTACATGTGATCTGGGTTTAACGCCATAACAGTGACAACGATTTGAACTTCGTTACGAAGTCCCTTAACAAATGTTGGACGCAATGGACGGTCGATCAAACGACAGGTCAAAATTGCATCTTCAGATGGACGGCCTTCGCGGCGGAAGAATGAGCCAGGAATTTTTCCTGCTGCATACATACGTTCTTCCACATCCACTGTGAGTGGGAAGAAGTCGAATTGGTCCTTTGGGTTCTTTGAGGCTGTAGTTGCAGAAAGCAACATTGAATCATCGTCGAGATATACGACTGCGGTACCTGCTGCTTGACGAGCTAGGCGTCCGGTTTCAAAGCGGATCTCTCTTTTTCCAAACTTGCCGTTATCAATCTTGGCAACGGCGAACTTAACATCTTGACCTTCCATAGGTCGCTCCATTTCTTTAAATCCCCATCAAATTTCTTTTGATGAAGTGCCTCGCATCAGGAAATGGATCTTCGATCGAAGTTCACGGAAAACGATTTCCGGAAACCACTACCGAGGACCAATTACTTGATGCGAGGCGTCTTATTAATTACACAACTCTTAGATAAGAGCTTGTGGGTTTGCTACTAGCGACGGATACCGAGTTTTTCGATAATTGCGCGATAGCGGGTGACATCTGTCTTTGCGAGGTATTGCAAAATTCGACGACGCTTACCTACGAGCAACAAGAGACCGCGACGGTTGTGGTGGTCATGCTTGTTGGACTTTAGGTGCTCAGTAATTTGTTCGATACGACGTGAGAGCAAAGCAACCTGAGCTTCAGGGCTTCCCGTGTCAGTGGCAGAAGTGCCGTACTTTGCGATGATCTCTTTTTTCTCTGCTGGCTGTAGTGCCATATTTTTCACTCCTGTTTACTGTCACGAGGGCCTCGGTGTAATTCACGAAGGCTCGACTACTCGTTTTATACGTCTTAACGACCTGCGTAGGTTACCAGCGCAGGGTGAGGGCTCACAAAACGAGCTTGGAATTGAGCGTGAATGAGGCAGGTACTAGTGACCGAGAGCGGCTTTGGCATCGAGGCAATCCTGCGCCATCTGTACCAAGAGCGGTTCTAGGCCATCGAATTTCAAGGTATCTCGAAGTCGTACAACAAACTCTACTTTGGCGACTTTCTCATATAAATCCAGACCGGTTTGATCGAGTGCATATGCCTCAACTTGGCGACCACGAACTCCAGGGAATGTTGGATTAGTCCCAATAGAAATTGCAGCGGCCCAGCGAACTCCTTGGACAGTTAACCAGCCGGCATAAATTCCATCAGCCGGAATAGTTGCAAGTGCATCGAGTCCAATATTTGCAGTGGGATATCCAATCTCGCGACCACGTTTCTCACCGTGCACAACTGGGCCTTTAAGGTAATGAAAGCGCGTCAAAAGTTCGGTCGCGCGCTCTACATCCCCATCAGTGATGAGATGTCGAATCCGGGTGGATGAGACTGGTGAGCCACGATCTTCCTTAAGCGGAATGATGGTTACGCCAAATCCCTTATTGCATTCGGCTAGATACTTTGAAGTTCCGGCCGCTTTATGTCCAAAAGTGAAATTTTCCCCGACGATGACATGGGTTGCACCCAGCATTTTAATGAGAATTTCATCGATAAATTCATCGGGCGACTTCGCTGCAAATTCGGGAGTGAAATCCAAGGCAACCACCTCATCGGCGCCACCCTGCATTAATAAATCGACTCGATCCTCCATGGGAATAAGTTGGGTCGGCGTTCGTTCTGGTGCAAAGATTGAAGTTGGGTGCGGAAAGAAGGTAAGTGCGACAACTCTTCCGTGAGTTGCAGCAAGCTTGAGAAGTTCTTGATGGCCTCTGTGAACACCATCAAAGATGCCAATTACGACACAAGTATCTTTCGTCGCCATCTGCTTATTCTTTCACAGCAACCATGATGGGCGCTGCCACGGATTTTTCAGCAACGATTTTATTCTCGAGCAATGCGGCAAATTCCCCTTGCGGCGAGAGCGCGGCATATGTTCCGCTGGCAGGGTTTGGGGCTAGATAGCGCCCAAAGGAGATCTCATTCATCTCATTAAAGTCTAAGGAACGGATCGGCAAAACTTTTGAGATTCCCTCAGCAACGGAGATTACTTCGCGCTCTTGATATGTACCGCACTCTTGAATAGCGAAGGGTGAGACCAGCGTCCGCCGAAGCGCGGTGAGGTGTCCCCCAACGTAAAGTGCGATACCTAGATCGCGCGCAATTGAACGAATGTAGGTTCCGGCTGAACATTTCACGCGGATATCAATATCGACGAAGTTATCTTCTCTGCGAATATCTTTGATCTCTAACTCATAGATTTCAACTTCGCGCGGTGGAAGATCGACTACTTCGCCATCTCGAACGCGTTGATGGGCAGCTTTTCCATCAATCTTGATGGCCGAGACCGAACTTGGCTTCTGCGAAATCTTTCCGATTTGAGTTGCCAGGAAATCTTTAATTTGAGCATCGGTGATTTCAGAGGCATCGCAAACGGCGAGAACTTCACCTTCCCGATCATCGGTATGCGTAGAAATTCCGAGGCGAATTGTGCCTAGATATTCTTTAGCTCCATCTGTGATGTATTGCAGCAACCTGGTAGCGCTGCCGATCCCCAACACCAGAACTCCGGTAGCCATCGGATCAAGGGTTCCAGCATGTCCAACCTTTTTGGTACCAAATCGCTTTCGTACCTTAGCCACGACATCGTGACTGGTCATTCCGCCATCCTTATCTACAAGGAGAAAGCCATTCACTAGTCACGGCTCTTATACGGATCGGCCTCGCCTATCGGTTTGGCATTTGCACGCAACTTTGCCAACTCTTCATCTGCCTTTCGACTTTGCGAGAGCAGATCATTCATTGCGCTGGCAGACTCTTGCAAGCCGTCAGCAAAGAAGGCAAGTGATGGCGTGATGCGAAGACCAAGAGCGTGACCCACTTCAGAGCGCAACATTCCTTTTGCAGAGTTAAGCGCAGCGGCCGTCTCTTCTTGAGCGTTGGCATCACCAAGTACGGTGTAAAAAATCGAAGCTTGTTGCAGATCTCCGGTGACGCGAACATCGGTCAGAGTAATGAAGCCCAGACGCGGATCTTTCACCCGCGTCTCTAGCGCTCCTGCAATTACCTCTTTAATGCGATCGGCGACTTTGAGTGCGCGATTGGAAGCCATGGCTTATGCCCGCTTCTTTTCACGCATCTCGAAGGTCTGGATGATGTCGCCAACTTCAAGTTCTTTATAGTTTCCAAGTCCGATACCGCACTCGAAACCTTCCTTAACTTCAGTTGCATCATCCTTAAATCGACGGAGCGATTCGATGGTAAGTCCCTCACCGATGACAACACCATCGCGCAATGTGCGGGCCTTGGCATTTCGGCGGATGAATCCATCTTGAACAATCGAACCAGCAATATTTCCAAACTTACTGGACTTGAAGATATCGCGTACTTCCGCGTTACCGAGAATAACCTCTTCGTACTCAGGCTTGAGCAAGCCCTTGAGTGAAGCTTCAATCTCTTCAATCGCCTGATAGATGACGGTGTAGAAACGAATCTCTACGCCTTCAGCATCAGCGAAGATTGCGGTTTGTGGTTCTGGCTTCACATTGAAACCAAGAATGACAGCGGTCGAAGCAGATGCGAGAGTCACATCGTTCTTGGTGATTGCACCTACGCCACGGTGGATAACGCGAAGTTCAACTTCACTTCCAACGTCGAGTTGCAAGAGCGCATCTTCAAGTGCTTCCACAGAACCGGAAACGTCACCCTTAAGGATGAGGTTGAGTGTGGAGACCTTGGATTGCTCCATGAAGTCTTCGAGTGAGACCTTCTTACGGGTCTTAGCAAGGAGCGCATTTCGCATTGCCAGCTGACGCTTCTCAGCAATCTGACGAGCGGTGCGATCATCTTCTGCGACCATAAAGGTATCGCCGGCGCCAGGAACGGAGGTGAATCCAAGAACCTGAACTGGACGAGATGGACCAGCTTCTTCAACGGTATTTCCATTTTCATCGAGCATCGCACGGACGCGACCAAATGATCCGCCGGCCACGATTGCATCTCCGACTTTAAGAGTTCCGCGTTGAACGAGAACTGTGGCAACTGGGCCACGGCCCTTATCCAAATTGGCTTCAATAGCAACGCCGCGAGCTACATCATCGGCAACTGCGCGCAGGTCGATAGCGGCATCTGCAACGAGCAGAATTGCATCGATAAGTTCATCAATTCCAGTTCCGGATTTAGCGGAGACGTTAATGAACATGGTGTCGCCGCCATACTCTTCGGCGACCAGGTTGTACTCGGTCAATTGCTGGCGAACCTTATCTGGGTTAGCGCCTTCCTTATCGACCTTGTTAACGGCAACGACGATTGGGACGTCGGCTGCTTGTGCGTGGTTGAGCGCTTCAATGGTCTGCGGCATAACACCGTCATCAGCAGCCACTACTAGGACTGCAATATCAGTGACCTTGGCACCACGTGCACGCATCGCTGTGAATGCTTCGTGACCTGGGGTATCGATAAAGGTAATAGCGCGATTAACGCCATCGTGATCGTGGTGAATTTGGTAGGCACCAATATGCTGAGTAATTCCACCAGCTTCAGACTTAACAACTTCGGTGGAGCGAATTGCATCCAGAAGTCGAGTCTTACCGTGGTCTACGTGACCCATAACTGTGACGATTGGCGAGCGCACAACGAGATCTTCCTCGTTGATATTCTCAAGTTCGCCTTCGAGGTTGATATCAAACTCCTTGAGGAGTTCGCGATCTTCATCTTCGGGGCTAACAATTTGAATGACGAATCCAAGTTCGGCGCCCAAGAGCATGAAGGTATCTTCATCAACTGATTGAGTTGCCGTCACCATTTCACCTAAGTGGAATAGCGCCGAGACTAGGGCTGCTGGATCGCCACCGATTTTCTCGGCAAAGTCCATCAGGGTTGCGCCGCGACGTAAGCGAATTGGGGTCTTGCCATCGCCATGGGGAATTACTGCTCCACCGAGAGATGGTGCCGCCATATTGTCGAACTCTTCACGTAAAGCTTTCTTACTCTTGTGTGCCTTACGGTTCTTACTGCCTTGCTTTCCAAATGCACCAGCTGCGCCACCACGTTGATGACGACCGCCGCCCTTATTTGGACCAAAACTATTATTCGATGGAGCTGCGCCACCTGCATTAGGTGTGCGATATGGCGATGGTGCGCCACCAGTTCCACCGGGACGTGCACCGCCGGCTGCACCTGCTCCACCAGGTGCACCTGGTGGGCGAGCACCTTGCGGACGAGCTGCGAAACCTGGACGCACAGATCCGGGACGTGCACCTGACATCGGTGGACGTTCGCCCGGACGAAGTGGGCGTTGTGCTGGTGGGCGTGGAACTGCGCCACCGGCGGAGAATGGATTATTACCAGCGCGAGGTGGGCGCGGCATTGCTGGCGTCGCACCAGCTGGAGATGAGAATGGATTATTTGCAACTGGTGGCATTGCAGGTTTTGGTGCAGCTGGAACTGCAGGTGTGGTGGCTGATGGAGTTGTGGCTTCGCTCGCAATGACTGGAGCTACTGGTACTGCCTCTGCCGCGGCTTGGGCGCTCGCAATTTGTGCGCGCGTTCCCTCAGGAAGTGAGGCAAGTGCAGCTTCAATCTCTTCCGGAGTTGGGGTGGCGGCTTTCTTGGCAGCGCTCTTCTTGGCAGCTGCTTTCTTAACTGGCTTCTCGGCTGGGGCTTCCTGCGCCTTAGCTGCGAGTTCCGGGAATTTCTCCATCAACTTGCGCGCGACTGGCGCTTCAATAGTTGATGATGCGGATCGAACGAATTCGCCGACCTCTTGTAGCTTAGCGAGCAGTTCTTTGCTCTCTAGTCCTAAATCTTTTGCTAACTCGTAAACGCGAAGCTTTGCCATATTGCCTTCCTGACTTGGCCCCACGTTCTATGTTGGAGCCTAAATAGATGCCTTACTCATGAGCGTGCGCGCTCATGGTTGTGTTAGTTCCCTTTTAAAGGAAGACATAATTTGCTCCTTCTCATGGACCAGAAATTTTCTGGAACTTACTGCGATTTGAGGAACTCTTTCAGCGTCTCTAGTTTCAGATTTCCATCTGACTTTAAAGCCCGCTCAAAGGATTTTCGTTGTACCGCGATATCGAAACATCCTCGGTGCAACCACGCTCCTCGACCATCCTTGCGATTATCAGGATCTGGGACCACTTGGTCTTGATCTCGAACTACCCGCAGAAGGTCTTTCTTGCTCTCACGCTTTCGACAGGCGATGCAGCTTCGAATCGGATGACTAAACAAGCATCCCACCCACTTTTGCCTCACCAGCGAACTCGTTACTACTCAATCTTACCGCCCAGTCCAAAGCTTGCGTTAATCGAGGGGTTCCTCGGAAACTCCGAGCTCAACTTCTGGATCAGGCTTTGGCTTAAGAATCCGCTCAACCGGGTTATCTGGATGGATATCAATTCTCCAGCCAGTCAGACGAGCGGCCAATCGAGCATTCTGCCCATCTTTGCCAATCGCCAAGGAGAGTTGAAAGTCCGGCACGATGACCTTTGCCGATTTGGCCTCAAGATCAACCACTTCACAGCTAGTCACGCGGGCTGGCGCCAGCGCATTTGCAACGTAGGTGGCTGGGTCTTCCGAGTAATCCACGATATCGATCTTCTCGCCATGAAGTTCATCGGTAACGGCTTTAGAGCGGGCGCCATTTGGTCCGATCAACGCACCTTTAGGACTAACACCTGCGCGATGCGAACGAACTGAAACTTTTGTACGCGCACCTGCTTCGCGCGAGACGCCGACAATTTCTACGATTCTATCTTTGAGCTCCGGAACTTCTAGTGTGAAAAGTTGTTTAACGAGAAGTGGATGAGTGCGTGAGAGTGTGATCTCCGGACCTTTCTCGCCCTGAATTACGGCGACCACAAATGCTTTAATGCGATCGCCATGCTTGTACACCTCGGAGGGCACCTGCTCTTGCGGAGGAATTTTTCCTTCCCAACGACCAAGGTCTACATAAATGATGGAAGAGTCGCGACCTTGTTGTACGACGCCAGAGATGATGTCACCTACGTGGGCCGAGAACTCCTCGACAATGGTGGCATCCTTCGCCGCGCGCATCCGCTCTTTAATCTCTTTCCGAGTAAGGCGAGTAACGAGTTCATCAAAACCTTCTGGCTGATGTGTAACGGTTTCGGTATAGATACCTTCTTCATCAAATAGCGGGACGTGAATAAGAATTTCGCCGGTGTCGCGATTAAGTACTGCGCGACCTTGCGGCTTTGCATCTGGAAGTTCGCGATAAGCCTCGGTGACCGAATTTTCAATCGCGCTGATCATCTTCTCCAGCGGAATCTGCTTTTCTACGGTGAGCGCGATTAACGCATCTACATCAACCGCCATTATTCGGCCTCAACTTCGTTATTGATGGTCGACTTAAATTCGATTTCAATCAGCGCTCT
Organism: uncultured Actinomycetes bacterium; assembly: GCA_903838035.1. Classification (GTDB taxonomy): domain Bacteria; phylum Actinomycetota; class Actinomycetes; order Nanopelagicales; family Nanopelagicaceae; genus AAA044-D11. The sequence goes on from CAILWW010000070.1 coordinate 14,125, forward strand.
CTTGATATCGCTGAAGTTCAGAGTCTTCTCACCAACAACTACCGACTCCTCAGTCGGGCTGGAAATTCGACCTTCGACAACCTGGCCATCGCTCATAGTGGCTTTAACTAGGCGCCCAATGTTCTTACGCCAATGGCGAGCGAGAGTGAGTGGGCGATCAACACCAGGAGAGGTAACTTCTAGGGTGAATGGGTTTTCACCGAGCGCACTCAAATTCTCGATTGCTTCGGATATTTCACGGGAAATGGCAGTGACTTGATCGAGGTTGAGGTGCTTCTCGTTATCAACAATGATGCTGATCATGCGGCTCTTGCCGACTGGGGTTACTTGAACTTCTTCGAGGTAATTTCCGCTAGCCTCAACAATCGGGGCGATCTCTGCGGTGATGGCTTGAATAATTGCGTTACTGGTCATGCGCTCCTGCTTTCCATATTAAGTTTTTCTTACTTGCTTACCCACCAATCATAACCTACTTTCGCAATCAGAATTGTCGTGATGAATAAGAAGACCTTTCGAACCAAGGGTGAGCCGCCGCGAATTGCCAACCTGGTACCGATGATTGAGCCGGAGACATTGGCAATAGCTAAGAGCAATCCAAGCCGCCACCAAATATGACCAGTAAATTGAAAAGAGAGAATTGCACCAAAGTTGGTGCTGATATTGACCAGCTTGGCGGTGGCCGAGGCCTTAAGGAAGGCGTAACCAATAACTCCCACCAAGATAAAGACGAGGAAGGTGCCGGTGCCTGGCCCGAAAATGCCATCGTAGAAACCGATTAGCGCGCCAAGGGCGAGCATGATCATATTTCGACGCCGTGGAGTGAACCGTAATTTCTCATTCATTCCGAGCTCGGGCTTAAACCAGGTATATATAGCC
>CAILWW010000071.1 GCA_903838035.1 uncultured Actinomycetes bacterium
CCAGCTTATTTTTCCGGCCCGTGAATTTAGGAATTGTGAAGCGCGCTTGAGAAAAGTTAAACCAAGTAGCACAACGCCTGGAAGAACGATGGCAAGACTATGAATTGCAATGTGAGGGTGGGAGCGTTGGTAATCCCAGTTTAGAAGGCCGATAGCAATCATCGAATAGGCCCACATACGTAAATTACTCATAAAATCCTCTATCTCTTTTGCGCTCTTAAATTTCCTGGGCTAAATAAGAATGGCGGGAAGCGAGACGATAAACCGCAGAAACCCCAGATTCCATAGTGAAAGAGTATGTTAATTTTCTAAATTTGGGAGATGATTAGGCGTGCAAAGCCTTCACTATCTTTACGTTCTCATCTTTGTGGCAATCTGCGCTTTCGGAGTAAATCTTGCTTTTCGTTTAAAAATATCTAAATCCTGGCGGACTTTTCTCAAAGTAGATATCTGCGTACTCGTTATATATGTAGCCTGGGATATTTGGGCGGTCCAAAAGAAGAACTGGCGATTTGATCCCTCGCAGATACTGGGTTTAAAGGTATTTGGTGGGCTTCCTATTGAAGAAATTCTATTTTTTATCATCGTTCCATTGATGACAGTCCTGACATATTTAGCTCTAACCAAGTTAGTCGCCGGCGTTCGCAAAGGTCGCGCTCGATGATTTACTCCGATATCGCGCTCAATGCAATCCTGGTTGCAGCGTTATTGGATCTCTTTGTAATGCGCACCCAGATGGTCACGCGTGGGATTTATTGGCTTACTTACGCTCTAATTCTGCCTTTTCAATTACTAACTAACTGGTGGCTCACCTCGAAAAATATTGTGATCTATTCTTCGAGCCAAATTATTGGACGGCGATTAGCCGGCGCTCCAATTGAAGATCTCCTATTTGGATTTTCACTCATCCTGCTAACGCTCTCACTCTGGGAGTTTTTTATAAAGAGAAAGCCTAACGACTAGCAGATTCTTGTCGGGCAATTTTCTTTCGGCCTATTACCAAGTGGCCAAAGAATCCGATTGCAAGTGCGAAGAGAATTCCGATATTGGAATAGGCCCAGGCGCCATTTTTGCCGCCGATAACTCCGAGGAAATATCCCTGCCAGGTAAGCCACGAGGCAAATTGGTTAGTGACAAAACCGAATCCAACAATCGAACCGATGATAAGTAATGCAGTCGAGGTTAAGTTCCAACTTCCGTAACGTCCGTTGGGATCAAAGAGCTCACCTTCGGCGTAATCTTTTTTGCGCAGAATTACATCTGCCACAAAAATCGCAGACCATACGGCGACAGGTACTCCAAGGGTGATGAGGAATCCCTGCAGCGGCGTGAAGAAATTTGAGGCTATCCAGACAAAATAAATCGTTCCGAGCGTCATGATGACGCCATCAATGGCCGCGGCTTGGTGGCGGCGAACCGGCAATCCAATCGAGACCAGCGTGATACCTGATGAATAGAGATCCAAAATCGCCCCACCGATAAGGCCGAGAACGGCAACAATCGCAAATGGAATTAGATACCAAGTTGGAAGCAAGGTGGTAAGCGCGCCAACTGGATCTGTGGCTATCGCAGTACTTAGATCCTTACTACTTCCCGCAAGAAGCACCCCAAAGATCACCATAATGATGGGAACGATGGATGAGCCAAAGACCGTCCAGCCAACAACACCACGTGAAGATGCATGTCGTGGCAAGTAACGTGAATAGTCCGCAGCAGAGTTAACCCAACCAAGACCAATACCTGTGACACCAAATATCAAAGCTCCGATGAATGCTTGTGAATTTCCACTGTGAACAGCCTGAACTGCGTGCCACTCAATTTTGCTTGCAGTTAGCGCCATGTATCCAACGGTAAGAATTAAGGTGGCAATTGTTAACCACTTTTGGATCTTCATGATTACTTGAAAGCCCAGAACACCGCCGAAAATTGTGAGACCTGCCGAAATAATAAATCCAATGATTTTCGAAATACTCGGATCAATATGGCCCAGACGATGAAATACCGTACCGGTGGCAAGAGTTGCCAGGGATACAAGGACGGTCTCCCAGCCAACAAAGACCAAGTATGAGAGCAGTCCGGGAATTACATTTCCTTTAACGCCAAAGGCCGCGCGTGAAAGCGTCATCGTAGGAGCATTTGCTCGCTTACCCGCAAGTGAGGAGACGCCCACTAAAAGAAACGAGGCAACGACTCCGATGATTGCCGCCCAGGTTGCTTGCCAGAATGAAATTCCAAAACCAAGAAAGAAGGAGCCATAACTCAAAGCCAGGAGTGAGACGTTGCCAGCTGCCCATGGCCAGAAGAGTGAGCGTGGTGTTCCGCGACGCTCCGATTCGCCAATGAAATTCACGCCATTGAGTTCAAGCCGGCTGCGATAACTCTGGAAAAAGGACATAGCCGCAATCCTATGCAGGATTGCGGCTATTTACCTAAAGAAATTACTTCTTTGCGCTCTTCTTTGCTACAACCTTCTTGGTTGTCATTTTTTTAGCAGGAGTTGTTCCTTCTGTCTTTTGTGTGCTTGAAGACTCTGACATTTCATGTGTGGCTGTTCCTTCGCCGCCTGCACTCTTTGCGGTGCCGATCTTCTTGGCAGCTGCAAAGCTTGGAGCCGTTGTCCCTGCGATTAGGGCTGCTGCAATAGCTGCAGAAATTACAATCTTCTTCATATACATCCTTAAGTAGGGGGTTAAGTACCTAATTATAGGCGAAGGTTAAAGCGCAAGCCCGGCGAAACTCGAATGCGGTGGGCGGGCAAGAATTCCTTCCACACCCTTTACGCGCCAATTTCCCGCTTGGGCAGGCACCAGGAGTGCGCTGCCTTTAACTATAGGTAAATTCTCAGCACTATCGAAGGTTGCTTCACCCTCCCCACCAAGTGCAAGAAATATTCCAAAGCCAGCATCGATTACTCCGGTCGCTGGGCTGATGTAATCGGCACGGAAGTAAGGGCTCGCCGCTCCAGTAAATATCGAGCCCGGCGTTACCAATCTATTTCGCGTTACCAGCAATTCAGATTCTGCTCTCTCTACTGGCGTATATCGAAGCGCATCGAGCACCAAATCAAAGCCAAGTCCGAGATGACCATCGACCGTTCCATCGACTGCAAAGTCGTTCCATTCAAGTAATGCAGAGAGGTCGGTTGGTTCCTGCAATTCAAGTACGAAGATTCCGGCGCCGATGCTGTGCGGAGTTCCGGCTGGTACCAAGATGGCATCGCCTTTTGTTACGTTAAATTTCTGCAGCGAATCCATCAATCCTTGGGCATCGCGTGCATCCACCATCGATGCAACTTCTGACTTCTTCATCTCGCGCGCAAATCCCAAGCCCACATACGCACCGGCTGGGGCTTCGAGAATTATCCAAGCCTCGGTCTTACCGTGATCTAGCGCGAGATGCTTCTTAGCGAAGGCACGGTTTGGGTGATAGTGAACTGGGAGGCGCTGATCTGGATCGAGTAGCTTGAGAAGTAACTC
>CAILWW010000072.1 GCA_903838035.1 uncultured Actinomycetes bacterium
ACATCAATAACATCCATTGGAGTTACGCGGAATGAAGGAATATTTACCTTCTTGCCGTTAACCAAGAAATGTCCGTGACGAACGAGCTGGCGTGCCATATCGCGGCTCTTTGCAAAGCCGGCGCGATAGACGACGTTATCGAGACGGGTCTCGAGAATGATAAGAAGGTTCTCACCGGTCTTACCTGAAAGACGGTTTGCCTCTTCGTAGTATCCGCGGAATTGCTTCTCGAGAACACCGTAGATACGTGCGCACTTCTGCTTTTCACGCATCTGAAGTAGGTACTCAGATTCCTTGGAACGGCCACGGCCGTGTTGTCCTGGTGGATAAGGACGTGATTCGATCGGACACTTTGGTCCATCGCACTTAGAGCCCTTAAGAAAGAGCTTTACTTTTTCGCGACGGCAGCGCTTGCAATCTGCTCCGGTATAACGAGCCATTTATTCTCTTCCTTCCTTAAACTCTACGAGGCTTTGGTGGGCGGCAACCGTTGTGTGGAGCTGGTGTGACATCAGAGATGGCACCAACTTCCAATCCAGCGGCCTGCAATGAACGAATTGCAGTTTCGCGACCAGAACCTGGTCCCTTAACAAATACATCAACCTTCTTTAGACCGTGCTCTTGCGCGCGACGGGCAGCAGCTTCTGCAGCCATCTGAGCAGCGAACGGTGTGGACTTACGTGAGCCCTTGAAGCCAACCTGACCAGCAGATGACCAAGAGATCACAGCGCCCGTAGGGTCGGTGATAGAAATAATGGTGTTGTTGAAGGTCGACTTAATGTAAGCCTGACCAAATGCAACGTTCTTCTTTTCCTTCTTGCGAAGTTTGACCTTGCCTTTAGCGGCAGCAGTCTTTGACTTAGGAGCGGCCATGATTACTTAGTCTCCTTCTTCTTACCAGCAATTGCCTTACGTGGACCCTTACGAGTACGCGCATTTGTATGTGTGCGCTGACCACGTACAGGAAGACCCTTGCGGTGGCGAATACCTTGGTAGCTCTGGATTTCAACCTTGCGGCGAATATCTCCTGCTACTTCACGACGAAGATCACCTTCGATTTTGTAATTTGCTTCGATATATTCACGAAGCTTTGCCAATTCTGGCTCTTGCAGATCTTTAACTCGAGTATCTGGGTTGATACCTGTCGCAGCTAGTGTTGCGTGCGAACGGGTAAGACCGATACCGAAGATGTAGGTGAGCGCAATCTCAACACGCTTTTCGCGTGGGAGATCGACACCGACTAAACGGGCCATTTCTTTACCTTTTTCTATATCCGGAAGGTCCTCCGCAATGCATCCAAGGTTTTCCTTGGCTTCGGCCTACCGGTCCGAAGGTCTTAACTCTTTCGAGCTAAGTCGCATCACGCGTTTCTCTTTTTAGTTTTTAGGGATTAACCCTGGCGTTGCTTGTGACGAAGATTGTCGCAAATAACCATGACGCGACCGTTACGACGAATGACTTTGCACTTGTCGCAGATCTTCTTAACGCTTGGCTTTACCTTCACGACTAACTCCTTTATAACTTGAAACCGTGATTACTTATGACGTTACTTATAACGATAAGTAATGCGACCTCGGGTGAGGTCATATGGACTAAGTTCTACAATCACACGATCCTCGGGAAGGATGCGAATGTAGTTCTGTCGCATCTTGCCGCTGATGTGTGCAAGTACTACGTGTCCATTTGTTAATGTCACTCGAAACATTGCATTCGGCAAAGCTTCGGCAACGGTGCCTTCGATTTCGATAGCTCCGTCTTTCTTGGCCAAGACTTACCTACTTCTCTATTTCGTGCGATTAACTTCCCGGTTGGGAAACTTGCCGCCCTCTTCTGGGCAGAGGGTTAGTCTAAGGCGGAGCCTGAAAAAGGCGAAATCGGGGGTACTTATACCCCTCCTTCACCCTTAAAATTGAGCAATGACCGCCAGAATCGCCAAAATCCTGCTCGGGGCGCTCTTCCTTGGCTCACTTGTTGGAGCGGTCCAACCTTCGGAGGCAGGCGCTTCGATCGTCTCGCGCGGCCTACTCATGCGCCTTGATGCCAAAAATCCCGCCTCCTACCCGACGGGAAGTTCGCTCTGGAAAGACATTTCTGGCAATGGCAATGATGTGACTTTGTATAACGGAGCGAGTACAACATGCTCAACGCCATATACGAACGCCAACGTCTGCGCCGGAAGTTATTCCGAGACAGTTGCATCAGGTGTTCGCATGCCCGCAATGCAGTTTTACAACCAAACGACAGCCACAACCGGAAAATACGGTGCGGTAAATGCTGGGGGCTCGGTGAGCTGGGGTGCTTTCAACGGATTCACAATCTCCTTTTATGCAAATTTTGGAACCAATAGTTCTAACTGGGATCGAATTATTGATTTCGGAAGCGCGGCCGGTGGATCTTCTGGATACAACATCGAGGTTGGTCGCAGCGGAGTTGATTCTTCAAAGATATTCCTGGAGACATGGACAGGCGGAGGCGCAAGTAATGGATATTGTGCGACCGACCCAATCACGAATAACACATGGGCACATTACGCAATCGTTCTTACTGCCACTCAATGTTTGACCTATAAGAATGGAACCCTGCAAAGTACAACGTCATACACAGGCCTCCCCTCAAACGTAGCTCGTGGTGCAAATTACATCGGGCGAAGTTGGTGGAACGATGACGGAATGTACTCGGGCGGACTTGCCGACCTTGCTCTGTATAACGTCGCGCTTGCTGATACTGAAGTTGCACAAAACTATGCTGAACAGGGCGCTGCTCAAGTCCTGAGCTTTACTTCCACGGCACCTGCCAATGCGATCTCTGGCGTTGGAAGTTATGCCGTCACCGATACTTCTACTTCCCAACTACCCGTAACAACAACGATTGATGCAAGCTCATCAGCGGTCTGTTCTATCTCTAACGGATCGGTCACATTTGCAGGTGGTGGTACTTGCACGATCAATGCCAATCAACCCGGCAACGCTAATTATTCGGCTGGCACACAAATGCAACAAGGCTTCTCCATTACCGGAAATTCGTCTCTGGTCTTTACTATTGCCGGAAACGCAACGACCGCAATCTATCGCCAGTCCCTGGGGTTAACAGCTACCGTTTCGCCAACCGGCAAGGTCACCTTTTATCAGCAAGGTAAAGCAATACCTGGCTGCAAAGGACTGATTGGATCTGGCGCTGTCACCTGCAACTGGAAACCAGCGCAGAAAGCAACGATTACTCTGACTGTGAAATTTGTACCTACTAACGCTTCACTTAATACAAGAACTGCTGGTCCATTGATGGTCAGCGTCGGAAAACGAACAGGTACTCGTTAAGAAAGCAGTTCTGAAATTTCGACACCGAGTGAGGCAAGTTTTTCTTTGCCACCATCGATAGCAGTCAATACAAATGGTTTGCCATCAGGAAGAAGCGCATAGGAATGCTCGAAGTGCGCACCTCTAGAACCATCCTGTGAAACTACCGTCCACTCATCATCGAGGACGCGAGTCTTAGGAGATCCACGAGTAATCATTGGTTCGATGGCGAGAGCAAGACCAGGTTTTAACTCTGGGCCCATTCCGGCAGCGCCAAAGTTAAGCACGTGTGGCTCTTGATGCATCTCGGTACCAATTCCATGACCACCGTATTCGCGCAAGATTCCATATTTACCTTGGGAATTGGTGTACTGCTCAATTGCAAAAGAAATATCGGTAAGTTTTGCGCCAACTTTTCCAGCAGCAATCCCCCGCCACATCGATTCTTCGCAGACATCGAGCATCTTCTGATCTGCTGGATCGGCCTTGCCGACAATGGTGGAGAAGGCAGAGTCGCCATGCCAACCTTCAACAATTGCACCAAAGTCGATGGAGACAACGTCGCCTTCTACAAATGGACGGTCGTTAGGGATGCCATGAACGATTTCATTATTGATTGAGGCACAAATGACGGCTGGGTATCCGTGGTAATTCAAGAAGTTTGGTTTGGCTTTACGAGCAGCGAGGCCTTTAACCGCAATTTCATTGAGTTGGTTTGTTGTGACTCCAACTGCGATCGCCGCCTTCATCTCGAGCAGAATTTCGCCAACAACTAACCCGGCCTTGCGCATCAACTTAAGTTGATCAAGGGTCTTTATCTGGATTGCCATCTGAGCTACTTAGGAGATTGCTGCGCTTAAAGCTGTGATTGCGCGCTCTGAGATTTCGCTGACTTCACCGAGTGCTGGAATTGAGATGAGCAATCCGGCGCTGCGGTAGAAAGCAATAATAGGAAGTGTCTGCTCTTCATAAACAGAGAGGCGATTTTTAATGACCTCTTCGGAATCATCGGTGCGTTGGTATAACTCGCCTTGACACTTATCGCAAACTCCGTCGACGGCAGGCTTCTCGAATTCGACATGAAAGGAGGTGTTGCAGGAACGACAGGTGCGACGGCCGGCTAAACGACGAATGATTTCGGTGCTATCGAGTGAGAACTCGAGTGCGGCATCTAGCGGAGTCTCTTTCTCGGCCAAGATTGCGCGCAAGAATTCAGCTTGAG
>CAILWW010000073.1 GCA_903838035.1 uncultured Actinomycetes bacterium
CGAAGATCTGCGCATGGTGCATATGCAGGTTGGCTATCAAACTCCATATGAGAACGACATGCTTCATACGGTGGCCTACGTTTCTTTCCAAGAACTTGCTACTCGCATCTCGCACCGAAATACCGGTCGCATCTCTAACGATGAAATTTGCGAAGGAATGCTCGCTCGAGTCGCCCTCGATGAGAATCTTCATATGCTCTTCTATCGCAACTTGCTTGGCGCGGCTCTCAAGATGGAGCCAAACGCTGCCATGCGTGCAATCACCGATGTAGTTACAAATTTCCAGATGCCTGGCGCTGGAATGCCTGGATGGGGTCGCAAATCTGTCCAGATTGCACTTGCTGGAATTTATGATCTTGAACTCCACCTCAACGATGTACTCAATCCGGTACTTCGTGCCTGGGATATTTTTAACGTCGAAGGTCTTGATGCTGACGGCAGAGCGGCCCAGGCAGAGCTCAAAGCCTTTATTGAGAATATGGAAGTTGAAGTTGAGCGTTTCAATGAGAAGCGCGAACATCACTTCGAACGCCTAATTGCTCGAGGACAGAGCCCGCTGCGCTTAAATTAGAGTGTGATGGGAATATTTCCGACACGCGGAAGGTTGATTAGGCATAACCCTCTCGAATAGGACATTATCCGCCCCATGGCTACTGATTACGACACACCGCGAAAAACGGATGAAGAACTCCACGAGGAATCCCTCGAAGAGCTAAAAGCTCGTCGCGCTGACGCACAATCTGGCCAAGTCGATATCGATGAGGAAGAGGCGGCAGAGAACCTCGAGCTTCCCGGCGCAGATCTCTCCGGCGAAGAACTCACCGTTCGTGTAGTGCCAAAGCAGGAGAATGAATTTACCTGCTCACGTTGCTTCCTCGTACATCACAGTTCACAGTTGGCAAAGGGCGAAGGCGCAAAAGCGGTCTGCAAAGACTGCGAGTAAAAGTTCTTAACCTATCTTTTCCCCGCTCGTGCAGCTGAATTTGTTACACCTAAATTCGTCGAAATACTTTGTAGTACCCCGTCTGTTGGCTTGATGGTTGCACGTATGAGCGATGATCCGATCAGACTCGGCTTAAAAGTACACGTGGAAGTATAAGAAGCGCCACTGCCGGTCGCTGGCAGATTGATACAACCTGGAATCCGCTTCTCGCGAATAAAGTAGGTTACTTTTGCAGAGATATTGAGCGAAAAGCCGGTCGTTACATTTGAGCGGTATGTAGATGCAGCAGGAAGAGAAATTGAGTTGACCAATATCGTGTCAATAAATCCGGAAAATCGAATTAAAACAATTCCGGCAGCGCCAGCTCCGCCATTGCGCTGAACAACGGTTGCATCTGACTTCCATCCGCCGCCGCCACCACCTGAACCAGAGTTGGCAAGTCCATCTGTAGCAGATGCGCCGGATGTGGAGAAGCCTCCGTTTCCGCCACCACCTAATCCGCCAGCGGCTCCTACTCCGGTATTGCTTCCGGTCGGTGGGTTTCCGTTTCCGGCCGGAGTACTTCCTGCGCCACCACCGCCACCAAAATAATAATTCGATCCGTTAAGTTGACCGGAACTCGTTGCCGCGGCGATGTCGTTAATTAGTGCGCTAGTAGCACCGGTGCCACCTGGTCCACCTGTTCCACCTTGCCCACCAATATCTTGTCCATCACTTCCATTTCCTGCGGCTCCCGCTCCACCTCCGCCACCATCCCAAACGCTGATTCCTCCCGAATAATTAGCATTTGATCCACCATCACCAGATAGATCTGATTGCGTGTTGGCAACGCTAGCTCTACCACCTCCACCACCACCACCAGCCGTTATCGTAGATCCAAGGTAAGTCAAAGTTGTTGAATCACCTGCGCCGCCAGAAGTTGGCGTCGAGGTATCGCTGAGACCAGCAGATCCGCCAGTACCGACTTTAATTGTTAAGGTATTTCCTGCAGTGACTGAATATCCAGTTGAAGTAAGCACCACTCCTGATGCACCACCTCCACCGCCGCCTAAATTGTAGCCACCGCCGCCGCCTCCACTGCCACCACCGACAATCACATAATCAATTGCGGTAACGCCAGAAGGAACGGTCCAAGTGCAAGAGTTTCCGGAAGTGATTTTTACATATCGGGTATTCGAAATAGTTTGTATAGATGTGGAACAGGCCGCAGCTTGAGCGCTGGGAGCCAAGATTGTTAGAAGTGGGGCGAGCAATATCAGGACGAGCGCGGATCTAGTTCTCAATGGTCGCCCAAACTAAGAACTTTGCTCAATGCCACCGGATTGCGAGTACTAACAATCCAATAAGGCGTTGGATCTTTCGGATCTCTAATATCCATTTTGACCGCGCCTTTAATCCAAAATCGAATATTTAAGTAGGCCGCCGGATCTAAATTGCGACCACGAGCCAGTTGTAATTCTTCCTTTGCCAGCGGAAGGAAGTTATGAATATAGGCGCGGGCGATAGCGGCGCTTCCAACAAGTAACCATCCCTTTGTCACAGTAATTTTCAGAGTTGTGGATTTAACCATCCATGCAATTCCCAGGAGTTCGACCAGACTGAGATAGAGCGCGGGAGCGTTACCGATGGCGGCCCAAACCGCCAGACTCAACGAAGCGGCCAAGAAGAGGATGAAGGCAATAACTGCCCAAGAAGCGCGCATGGTTTCACTGTAGAGAGCTACCCCAAAGCTCTTATCGTTATGCCGCGCTGAATATTTCACGCTCCTAAGGTTACTCTTGCACCATGGCAAGAATTCCCACAACCCAACCACCTGAGGGAACGTCCCTGCCGGATCGACATCCAAAGGCTCCAGCCCCTGGTACCAAGATCCCCTCACACTTTGGACATTGCTTTGGTTGTGGAGATTTACATCCAACTGGACTTCATCTCGTTGCACACGTGGGACAAGGCTTAGATATCACCGCTGAATTTACTGTCACTGACAATCATCAAGGAGCGCCGGGCTTAGCCCACGGCGGATTACTCTCGCTGGCCTTTGACGAAGCGCTTGGAAAATTGATGTGGTTACTTCGAGCGCCAGCAGTAACGGCGAGGCTAGAAACAGATTTTCTGCTACCGGTTCCGATCGGAACAAATCTTTACATCACTGCGCAAATAACCGGTCAAGCAAATAGGCGAGTCTATGCAAGTGCCGAAGGGCGCCTAGGTGGACCAGATGGCGCCGTGGCAGTACGCGCATCATCGCTTTATGTCATTGTCCCTATGAAACACTTCTTGGAGAACGCGCCCAAGGAATATATCGACCATGTCACAAAGCATCCAGAACTCCTTGCCTTTGTAGATCCGGACTTCGAAATAAATCCATGAGCGTTCAAGTACTTATTACCCGCTTAGATCCAAGCGTTCCGCTTCCCATATATGGAAAGCCGGGGGATGCTGGTGCTGATCTCGCATCTCGAATCGATTTCACACTTCCGGCGGGGGAGCGCGCCCTAATTCCCACAGGGATTTCGATCGCCTTACCCGATGGATATGTAGCGCTCGTGCATCCACGTTCCGGCCTAGCTATCAAACATGGAATATCAATGGTTAATACTCCCGGTACCGTCGATGCGAGTTATCGCGGAGAACTTCAAGTCATACTCATTAATCACGATAAATCGGAGGATTTTCATATTAAAAAAGGCGACCGCATCGCCCAACTTGTGATTCAGCGAGTAGAGAAGGCCAATTTCTTGGAGGTTGCGAGCCTGCCGGGTACCGATCGAGGTACCGGGGGATTTGGTTCCACTGGAGTTACGAGCGCGAAGGAAAAGCAATGAGCTACGAGGGTCACGAAGAAGATAGAGATAAAGTCCTTAACGCACTGGGTGGAAAGAAGGGTTTAATCGACTCCGGTCTTCCTTCGCTTGTTTTTCTGGTGGACTTTAATTTTTCACATAACCTCAATCAGGCACTCGTATCATCGCTGATTCTCTCGGCGATTTTTACGCTGCTTCGTTTGGTCAAGCGCGAAACTTTGCAACATGCGATATCTGGATTTATCGGAATTGGAATTTGTGCGCTTTTATCAAGACATACCGGCCACGCCAAAGATTTCTATCTGCCCGGTCTCTGGACAAATGTTGGCTATGCCATCGCCTACACATTTACCAACCTGATTGGTTGGCCACTTATCGGCATCATGCTGGGGCCGATACTCGGTGAGAATTTTGAATGGCGATTACATCCTGCGCGGAAGGCAGCATATAAGCGAGTTGGTTGGCTCTGGGTTGGGCTATTTGTTTCGCGATTGGTTGTGCAATATCCGTTATACAAAGCTAATCAAGTCAACTGGTTGGGAACCGCCCGCCTGGCAATGGGTTACCCACTCTTCTTTCTGGTGGGTTGGTGGAGTTGGTTAATTCTCCGCAAAGTTCCGGTGGTTAAAGCTACAAATAATTAAGCGGTAAATACTGCTTTAAGTTGGGCTTCAGCATCTGCAGTAGCGATAAAGAGCAGCTCGTCGCCAGATGAGTAAACATCGTGTGCGTGTGGGGTAATAACTCGACCATCGCGAACAATTGCTGCCAGCGTTGCATTGTTGGGAAGTTGTACTTCCTCAACGGTCTTTCCGCAGCTTGGCGCACCATCTGGCAGAGTTAACTCGACCAAGCTGGCCTGACTGCCACGAAGCGAGAAGAGTTTGACCACATCGCCAACGCTTACTGCCTCTTCAACAATTGCGGCAATGATGCGCGGGGTGGAGACCGAGACATCTACGCCCCAGGACTCATCAAAGAGCCATTCATTCTTAGGGTGATTTACTCGGGCAACAACGCGAGGAACTCCATATTCAGTTTTAGCCAACAGTGATGCGACCAGGTTGACCTTGTCATCGCCAGTAGCTGCCACAAGTACCTGGCACTGGTCGAGTTTTGCATTATCTAAAGAAGTGATCTCGCAGCCATCGGCCATGAGCCATTCGGCTTCAGGAACGCTCTCCATTTTGAGCGCCTTAGGATCTCGGTCAATGAGAAGTACGTGGTGGCCATTGCCTAAGAGTTCGCGTGCGATAGCACGGCCCACATTTCCGGCTCCAATAATTGCAACCTTCATTATTAGGCCTCCTCAGGAGATTTTGCGAGGGTTGCTTCGACCTGCGCCAAATCGCTCTCATGAACCATAACGTGAACCAGATCGCCCTCTTGCAGAACGGTGTTGACGTTTGGAATCATGCCTTCGCCGAGGCGAGTAATAAATGCGACGCGAGCGGGTGTAGCGCGTTGGACCATCTTGGATGGCTGACCGAACCAATCCTTATGAAGGTGAACTTCGACGAGTTGGATTTTTCCACTTGGATCGCGCCATTCAGAACGTGAGCCATCTGGAGTTAGGCGACGAATAATTTGATCGGTCGTCCAGAGTACGGTTGCAACTGTTGGAATTCCTAAGCGCTGATAGATCTCGGCGCGCGCAGGATCGTAAATTCTGGCAACTACATTTTGAATTCCATAAGTCTCGCGGGCAACACGAGCCGCCAAAATGTTTGAGTTATCGCCATTGGAGACCGCGGCGAATGCATCTGCGCTTTCAATCCCAGCTTCCAGCAGGGTATCTCGATCAAATCCCACGCCAGCGACGGTACGACCCTGAAAATCTGGACCGAGGCGCCGGAATGCTTCCCGACTCTGATCGATAACTGAAATGCTGTGTCCGGCCGCTTCGAGTTCAATCGCTAGCCCTGAGCCAACTCGACCGCAACCCATAATGACGATGTGCACGAGGGAGACATTACACGCATTAGGTTAGCCCCATGGAATCTAACTCGCCTAAGCGGCTTGAAGTCGGCCAGCGCGTAACTGTTGATATTGGCCCCGTTGCCCATGGCGGCCATTTTGTTGCCCGCCACGAAGGTGCAGTTATTTTCGTTCGCCATGCAATAACTGGCGAGCGTGCAGTTGTAGAAATAACCTCGGTCTCATCAAAGATGGCGCGCGGGGATGCAATCGAAATTCTCACTGCCTCTGAGCATCGAGTAAAGCCGGCATGTGAATTTGCCAAGCCAGGCGGCTGTGGCGGTTGCGATTTTCAACATGTTGAAATCTCTCATCAACGCGAATTGAAGCGTCAGGTTGTACAAGAGCAGTTCTCTCGCTTAGGAAAGATTGAGCTCGACCTAGATGTAATCGGAGTCGAACCGAGCGATGGACTTCACTGGCGTACTCGCATGGATTTTGCCATCTCAAGGAGCGGCACTCCTGGCCTCTTCTCTTCTCGCTCCAATGAAATCACTGAGATTGATAAATGTCTGATTGCAGTTGAAGAGATGGATAAACCAGAATTTTTTGCACGAGTCTGGAAGGGCGATGATCGACTCGAAGTCGCGCTTTCAAGTTCGGGCGAACTTAATGTCTCTCGCGGCGGGCGAAGTATTTCTGGTCCAACCCAACTCCACGAAAAAGTCGGGGAGTACGAATATGAGATTTCACCAACCTCATTTTGGCAGGCACATAAGAAGGCGCCGCAGACCCTCATGAAAATTGCTATCGATCTGCTCGCACTTCGCGCCGGAGATCATGTGGCAGACCTTTATGGCGGTGTCGGATTGTTCACTGCTCCCATAGCTGATCAAGTCGGAGATATTGGAAAAGTTCACCTCATCGAATCGAGCCATCGAGCAACGCTGGATGCCTCTAAAATATTTGCGAAGATTAAGAGCGTAGAAATTCACTCGGGTCGAGTGGAACAAAAGTTGCCACTCATCAAGAAGCTCGATGTCATTCTGCTCGACCCTCCTCGCACTGGTGCGGGCGAGATGGTTATCAAAGCGATGGCGGCAAAGAAGCCTAGAACGATCGTCTACGTCTCATGCGACCCCGCCTCACTGGCGCGTGACGCACGTCTCTTGGAGGATGCGGGATACCACCTCGACCACCTTGTTGGGTACGACCTTTTTCCTATGACCCAACATGTGGAATGCGTTGCTCGATTTATGCGTGACTAAGATATGGGGCATGAGCAAGAACTCCTTTAACGCAAAGACGACCCTGCAAGCAGCTGGCCAGAGCTACGAGATCTTTGATCTCTCCAAGCTCGAGGGATCAGAGACTCTTCCCTTTAGCCTCAAGGTGCTCCTTGAAAATTTATTGCGCACCGAAGATGGCGCCAATATCACCGCCGATCAGATTAAAGCCCTTGCCTCGTGGAATCCAGATGCCGAACCAGATACCGAAATTCAATTCACTCCAGCGCGCGTCATCATGCAAGATTTCACCGGCGTTCCTTGCGTTGTTGATCTGGCAACTATGCGTGAGGCAATCGCCGAACTTGGGGGAGACCCAGCCAAGGTAAACCCTCTTGCACCTGCAGAACTAGTCATTGACCACTCTGTAATTGCTGATAACTATGGCGCCAAGGACTCCTTCGAGCAGAATGTTGATATCGAATACGAGCGCAATCGCGAGCGTTATCGATTCTTGCGCTGGGGGCAGAGCGCATTTGATGAATTTAAGGTCGTTCCACCAGGAACTGGAATTGTTCACCAAGTAAATATTGAATACCTAGCCAGAGTGGTTATGACTCGTACCGTTGATGGAACTCTTCGCGCCTACCCAGATACTGTGGTTGGAACGGACTCTCACACCACTATGGTCAATGGACTTGGCGTGCTTGGTTGGGGAGTAGGCGGAATCGAAGCCGAAGCTGCATTGCTCGGTCAGCCGGTCTCGATGCTAATTCCACGCGTAGTTGGTTTTAAGCTCTCCGGAAAATTGCCAACCGGAACAACTGCAACAGATTTGGTTCTTACCATTACCGAGATGCTTCGTAAACATGGAGTGGTTGGAAAGTTTGTTGAGTTCTACGGCCCTGGCGTCACCGCTCTGCCAATGGCAAATCGAACCACCATTGGAAATATGTCACCGGAATATGGATCCACCTGCGCCATCTTCCCCATTGATGAAGAGACAATTCGCTATCTCGCTCTGACTGGTCGCTCCGAAGCCCAACTCGAACTCGTCGAGAAATATGCAAAGGCAGTTGGACTCTGGCATAACCCAGATACCGCGCCACGCTTCTCTGAGAAATTAGAACTCGATCTTTCAACAGTCGTGCCTTCGATTGCTGGACCAAAGCGTCCGCAAGATCGCATCATTCTCTCTGAGTCTAAGAAGGCATTCGAGAAGGTATTGCCTACCTACTTCTCCGATAAGACTGCAAAGACAGCTATTCCCGCAACTGTTAAGGGAACTGCCACAACGGTAAAGAATGGCGATGTAGTCATTGCATCGATTACTTCTTGCACAAATACCTCTAATCCTTCGGTCATGATTGGTGCAGCTTTGCTTGCCAAGAAGGCAGTAGAAAAGGGCCTTTCTAGCAAGCCTTGGGTAAAGACCACTCTTGCACCAGGCTCCAAAGTTGTAACTGACTATTACGATCGCGCAGGTCTTACTACCTATATGGAGCAACTTGGCTTCAACCTAGTTGGTTATGGCTGCGTTACTTGTATCGGAAACTCTGGTCCACTACCGGCCGAAGTAAGTTCTGCTATTAATGAAAATGACCTAGCAGTCACTGCAGTTCTCTCCGGAAACCGTAACTTCGAAGGTCGCATCAGCCCAGATGTAAAGATGAACTTTCTGGCATCGCCACCACTAGTAGTTGCCTATGCAATTGCTGGAACCATGGATCATGATTTTGACACTGATTCGCTCGGCAATGATAAGAATGGTAATCCCGTCCTGCTGAAGGATATCTGGCCATCACCAGAAGAGATCCAGAGCGTTATTGATTCCTCCATCTCATCAGAGATGTTTAGCAAAGATTACGCAACGGTCTTTGATGGCGATAATCGCTGGAAGTCACTCGATACTCCAACTGGCAAGGTCTTCGAGTGGGATACAAATTCCACTTACGTGCGTAAGCCTCCTTACTTCGAGGGTATGCCGCGAAATCCAGAACCGGTTAAAGATATTCATGCCGCTCGCGTAATGGCGATCCTTGGTGACTCGGTTACGACCGATCACATCTCACCGGCAGGAAATATTAAGGCCGATTCACCCGCTGGAAAGTATTTGGCCGAGAAGGGTATTGCTCGCACTGACTTCAACTCATACGGTTCCCGTCGCGGAAACCATGAGGTGATGATTCGTGGCACATTTGCAAATATTCGTTTGAAAAATCTGCTTCTTGATGGCGTTGAAGGTGGACTTACTCGCAACTTCCTAAAGAATGGTGAGCAGACCACAATTTACGAAGCCTCCATGGAGTACCAAGCCGCCGGAATTCCACTTGTTATCCTGGCAGGCAAGGAATACGGTTCCGGCTCGTCCCGTGACTGGGCGGCAAAGGGAACTGCGCTCCTCGGTGTGAAGGCTGTTATTGCTGAATCATTCGAGCGCATTCACCGCTCCAACCTGATTGGTATGGGAGTTCTTCCACTCCAATTCGCTCCTGGAGTTAATGCGCAGAGCCTCGGACTTAAGGGTGATGAGACATTCACGATCACCGGGATTGAAGAGCTCAATCACGGCACGACGCCAAAGAGCGTCAAAGTGCAGGCTGGCGATAAGAGTTTCGATGCAATCGTGCGTATTGATACACCAGGTGAAGCGGATTACTTCCGCCATGGTGGAATCATGCAATACGTGCTCCGCTCGCTTCTCTAATACCAAGCCCGCGCTCTACACTTATCCTTATGTTGGAGTCCATCCACGGTCCAAAAGACCTTGCTCATCTCACTTATGAGGAGTTAGGCGCGCTCTCATCCGAGATTCGCACCTTCCTCGTCGAGCAGGTTTCTAAAACTGGCGGACACTTGGGACCGAATCTAGGTGTCGTTGAATTAACGATTGCGCTGCATCGCGTCTTTGATTCGCCTAAAGATGTTTTGGTATTTGATACCGGCCACCAAACTTATGTCCATAAGATTTTGACGGGCCGGGCTCCCTCCTTTGCCAAGCTCCGCCAGCGCGGGGGATTGGCAGGATATCCAAGCCGCAGCGAGAGCGAGCACGATGTCATCGAAAATTCTCATGCCTCCACCGCGCTCTCTTGGGCCGATGGAATTGCACGAGCCTTTAAAGTGCAGGGAATTAAAGATCGTACAGTCGTTGCGATAGTTGGCGATGGCGCGCTTACTGGCGGCATGTCGTGGGAGGCCTTAAACAACATTGCCTCTGCGCAAAATATTCGATTGGTAATAGTCGTTAACGATAATGAACGTTCCTATTCACCCACCATAGGAGGTGTAGCGACCTATCTCTCCACCCTTCGAGCAACCAGCGGTTATGAAAAGTTTCTTGATTGGGGCAAGGGAGTTCTAGATAAGACTCCGGTCGTTGGGCACCCCATCTATAAAACTCTGCATGGCGTGAAAAAGGGGTTGGAAGACATTATTGCCCCTGGTGGAATGTTTGAAGATCTCGGACTTAAATATCTGGGACCTATCGATGGTCACAATATTGAGGCGATGGAACGCTCGCTCACTGCAGCCAAGAGTTTGGCACAACCTGTCATCGTCCATGTAATTACCGAGAAGGGTAGGGGTCACGCCCCGGCGGTAAATGATCAGGCAGAGAAATTCCATGCCGTAGGAATTGTTGATCCGGAAACTGGAACCCCGCTGAACAAATCAGTCGTCAGCTGGACGAGTGTCTTCTCGGAAGAACTCATTAAGGCTGGCCGTGAGCGAGCAGATATTGTTGCAATCACCGCCGCCATGCTCGGTCCAACTGGTCTAGATGCATTCCAGCGAGAGTTTCCAGACCGTACCTTCGATGTTGGTATCGCCGAACAGCACGCGGTAACGAGCGCCGCCGGCATGGCCTTTGCTGGCCTACATCCGGTCTTTGCGGTCTATTCAACATTTCTCAATCGAGCTTTCGATCAATTACTCCTGGACGTTGCGCTCCACAAATCCGGCGTCACCTTTGTACTAGATCGCGCAGGCATCACTGGTGATGATGGTCCATCCCACAACGGTATTTGGGATCTCGCCCTCAGCGGCATTGTGCCGACCCTGCAAGTAGCAGCCCCTCGCGATGGCGCTCGACTCCGGGAGACTTTCCGCGAAGCAATTCAGATTGAAGGCGCCCCGTCGCTGGTGCGTTTTCCAAAAGGTGAAGTCCAAGCAGATATTCCCGCCTTCGAACGTCGAAATGGCATTGATGTTCTCTATCGCGGTGAGAGTGCGGATGTACTTCTAGTCAGCATTGGGGCGATGGCCGCCATAGCAGTTGATGCCGCTTCCCAGGCCTATCGAGAAGGCGTCGGAGTTACTGTCATCGATCCACGATGGGTAAAGCCGCTTCCATTGGAACTTATCTCCATGGCTGAACGTTATAAGAGTGTGGTCGTTATCGAAGATGGCATTCGCCACGGTGGCATAGCGAGCACGCTCTCTGAAATGTTTAGAGATGCAAATATCAGCGTTCCCATCCACTCCATCGGAGTGCCGCTGGCATTTATCGAACATTCCAAGCGCGGTGAGATTCTGACCGACTTGGGAATGACCGCGCGCGATATCACGCGCGAACTCGTCGAGTGGAGCAGCGCTTTAAAAGATGATGGACTTAGAGCAGAGAAGCAACTCCCGGAGCATGAAAACGAGCGCCGCCCTGGCTCTCGCTAAATCCCTCTCGATCTAAGTAAGGCAAAATTCCGCCAAGGTGCATTGGCCAGCCACATCCTAGCAACATGCAGATATCTATCTCAGCCGCGGTGGCAACGACGCCTTCATCGAGCATCATGCGGGCTTCCTGAGCAAGGGCGCGGAGCGCGCGAACCCGAACTTCATCAACAGTAGATGCTTTTCCTCCCGCAACCACGAGCGCTGCTGCAGCTGGGTTTACCGCAAGTTTTCCATCTTCACCTTTGATGTAGTAACTCTTTACTCCTGCCTTAACAAAGTTCTGCATAGTAGGGGAGATGCGGTAACGATCGCCAAGGTTGTGATGCAAGGTCTCAGCTACATGGAGCGCGACGGCTGGCCCAACTAGCCCAAGGAGTTCGAGTGAGGTCATGGGAAGTCCAAGTGGCTTCATCGCGGCATCGGCTATCTCGGGCGGAGTTCCCTCATCTATGGCATCGGTTATCTCGCCCATAAATCGAGTTAAGAGTCGATTGACCACAAAGGCAGGGGAGTCTTTCACAATCACCATGGTCTTCTTTAGCTCTTTACCAAGTACGACTGCAGTCGCGGTGGTCGCATCATCGGTCGCAGCCGTGCGGGCAATTTCTAGCAGCGGCATGACGGCAACGGGATTGAAGAAGTGAAAACCTATGACTCGCTCAGGATTTTTCAGCCCTTCCGACATCTTGGTGACGGAGAGCGAAGAGGTATTTGTCGCCAATATGCAATCAGGAGCAACAATGGATTCGAGTTCGGTGAAGAGCTGCTTCTTTAACTCAAGTTCCTCAAAGATTGCTTCGATAACAAAGTTGGCATCTGCAAATATCTGCTTATCGGTCGAGCCTGAAACGAGGCTGGAAAGCCATGCTGCACTCTCTGCGCTCAGGCGCTTCTTCTCAACTAGCTTGGCGAGTTCACCGCGGATATACGAAAGACCCTTATCAACCCGCTCTTGATCGAGATCGGTAATTACCACCGGCACTTTGAGATTGCGAAGCATGAGTAAGGCGAGTTGTGAAGCCATCAACCCGGCGCCAACGACGCCTACCTTTGTCACTTTTCGAGCAAGCGCTGGCTTAGGCGCTCCTTCGACTTTCTTCCGCTTCTTTTGAATGAGGTTAAATGCATAGAGCGATGCTCGAACCGGATCGCTCATAATCAAATCCGAGAGCGCAATATCCTCAGCGGCAAAACCCTCCGAGAGGGTATTGGTGCGAGCGGCTGTAATTAGCTCGATTGCCTTTGCGGGAGCTGCAATTTCTGCACCTCCATACTTCTTGGCAACTGCCGCCTTTGCGGTAGCGAGCGCGGTATCCCAAGCCTGATTATCTTGAGTGAAATCTGTACGTACTATTTTCTTCGTGCCGCTGAGAACGCTGGCAGCAAATCCGATGGAATTCTCAAGGAAGTCCGCCGGGGTGAATACGGCATCAGAAATTCCTAAGGCGAGTGCTTCCTTTGACTTCAACATCGTATTGTTGTTGAGCGCATTTTGAATAATGACTTGAACCGCATTTTGCGGGCCAATCATTTTAGGAAGAAGAGTTGCCCCGCCCCATCCTGGAACTATGCCAAGAAAGACTTCCGGCAATCCAATGAATGCCGTCGTGGCAAGAGTTCGGTAATGGCAGTGAAGAGCTACTTCCAGCCCGCCACCGAGCGCCAGGCCATTGATGAATGCAAATGTCGGCTTCTTGCTTTCCCCGAGTCTGCGAAAGACATCGTGACCAAGTTTGGCGATTGCCAGCGCTTGCGACTTCTCCTGCACAAATCCAAGTGCTGAGAGGTCTGCTCCGGCGGCAAAGATAAAGGGCTTTCCGGTAATGGCGATGGCGTGAGAACTGCTTTCCAGAGCTGCGCTAATCGCCGCGTTAAGGGCCGCTAGTGATTCTGGCCCAAAGGTATTGGGGCGGTTGTGGTCCATTTGATTGTCGAGCGTTATTAAAGAGAGCGTGCCGTTATAACCAAATGCGGTGAGGTCGACATCGCGAAGTATCGCTTGGGTTACTACTTCTGCCGGTGCACCTTCGGGAAGTTGGATTTCAGCCATGGTTACTTACCCTTTCCTGCGAAGTAAGGGTTTTCCCAGATAATGGTTCCGCCCATTCCGAGCCCGATACACATTGTGGTAACTCCGAATTGAACATCTGGGCGCTCTTCAAATCCACGAGCAAGGTTGATCATGAGACGAACACCAGAAGAGGCAAGTGGGTGGCCAACTGCAATCGCGCCGCCATAGGGATTTACGCGCGCATCGTCATCGGCAATTCCAAAGTGATCGAGGAAGGAGAGCACTTGAATTGCAAAAGCCTCGTTAATTTCAAAGAGGCCAATATCTTCGATGGTAAGACCGGCCTTCGCCAGCGCTTTAATCGTGCTAGGAACTGGGCCGTAACCCATAATTTCTGGAGCCACACCAGCAAATGCAAAAGCAACCATTCGAGCTTTAATGGGAAGTCCAAGTTCCTTTGCTCTCTCGCCACTAGCAATAAGCGCAACCGTGGCGCCATCATTGAGCCCCGCAGCGTTTCCAGCCGTTACGCGTCCTTGCGGACGAAATGGTGTTTTCAGGGCCGCAAGTGCTTCCAGCGTAGTTTGCGGCCGTGGTGGTTCATCAACTGTGGCAACGCCCCAACCGAGTTCAGCGCTTCGCACTGCAACCGGAATTAAATCGCGTTGAATTTTGCCCGCTTGATATGCAGCGGCAGTTTTCATCTGCGAGGCAAGTGCGTACTTATCAGCTCGCTCCTTGGTGAGGTGTGGAAATTTATCGTGGAGTCGCTCTGCCGTTGCTCCCATTTGAAGTGCATCTGTATCTACTAGTTTTTCGGCGAGGTATCGCGGATTGGGATCCATCCCATCACCCATTGGATGATTGCCCATATGTTCAACGCCACCAGCGATTGCAAGATCATATTGCCCCATCGCGATTGCCGAGCCCACTGTGGTCACCGCGGTTAAAGCACCAGCGCACCAACGGTCAATGGAGTAGCCGGGAACGCTCTGCGGAATTCCAGCCAATAGTGAGGCGCTTCGTCCAATATTCATTCCCTGATCGCCGGTTTGAGTTGCGGCGGCTATTGCAACTTCATCAATTGTTGCGGGATCGATCTTTGGATTTCGCTCTAGGAGGCCGCGCATGGTGCGCACCAAAATGTCATCTGCGCGAGTTCCGGCATAAATACTTCCTGCCTTGCCAAATGGGCTTCGAACCGCATCGACTAGTACGACATCATGGAGAGAGCGAGAGTTCATGCCAAGACCCCTTAAGTGGTGGTGTGGCCTCTGATGTTACTCGCGAGTAATGAAAAAGGAAATCGAATTAAGCGGGAAGTGCTACTTTTTTTACAGCGTCTTTCGCTGGATTCTTGGCTAGATATGCAGGAATTATCAATCCCAAGTAAGCCACCCAGATGATCAATTGGAGCCAGGTGAGGGTATTAGCTATTCCCACGGTGCCATCAAGCAGAGTCGCGAGGAGCGTTCCGTTACCGCCGGTCCAGTTCCAGGCAAAGGCATGAGCTCCAGGGAGTGCTCCAAAGTTCTGGAGCTCGTTGATGCCATGAGAGAGAACTCCGGCTGCGACAACAAGTAGAGCGGTGCCCGAAATAGTGAAGAACTTTCCGAGATTTAGCTTCACGCTTCGGCGATAAATCGCAATACCCAAAACAATGGCGATGGCTAGGCCAAGGGCCAATCCAATTGTAGGAGCGGTATCAGAAGAAACTGTTTTGAAATTGCTGTAGATAAAGAGCGCCGTCTCTAAACCTTCTCTAGCGACTGCAAAGAAAGCGGCTGCAACAACTCCGGCTCTACCCATGGGAGTAAAAGAGTCCACTTGTTGGTGCAGCGAATCGCGCAATCCGCGGGCATGGCTCTTCATCCAGAAGACCATCCAGGAAACCAGCACAACTGCTGCTAGTGAACTTACGCCTGCGAATATCTCTTCCCCGCGCACCGTGAGTTGAGTAGATGAATAGGAGAGAAATGCGCCTAGGCCAAGACTCAGAGCAACGGCGAGCGCCACACCAAGCCATAAAAATGGGAGTGAACTCTTTCGATCTGTGCGAATGATGTAGGCAACCAAAATGCCAATAATCAGAGAGGCTTCCAGACCTTCTCTCATCGCTATCAGCAGAGTACTTAGCACCCGATAAGCGTATGACCCTGCTGCCTAATTACGCAACTTAATCGTTGCGTAATTCATCTCACTTCAGCTCTCTTCGACTTCCGCCTCTGGCGCGAGCGAAGCTTCCGGAGTCTCTGTCACCAGTGGCGTCGTTTCAAGGAGGGTAGGAGCGATTGCTGCACTGACCAGGGCTACCTGCCAGGGACGCGCTCCTAGGCTCAAAAGCTCGCTTGCCACATCTGCCACCGGGTCGCTCCAGCAGAGGCGGCGGAGGAGTTCGGGGGAGAGGAGATTCTCGGTTGGCATACCCAGCTCTTCGGCTACCGCGGCGACCGCGGCTCGGGCATGAGTAATTCGAGCGTACCCCGGCGCATTTCGTTGCGCCCAGATTTTTACTGGTGGCAACTCCTTGGAAGGCACCCGGAGTTCGGGTTGCTGCGCTAACGGAGTAATTAAGGAGGCGCGATAGATATCAAACCATCGTTCAATGGGATGGCTGGTTAAGCGAGTTCGCTTCGTGAGGATATGAGCGAAGTCATTTATCTCTTTCGGGCGCTTGGTAGCAAGTTCGACCAGGGAGTCATCATTAAAGACCCGACCGGAAGAGATATCAATCTCTTGTGCAAATTCTGCGCGCGCATTCCACATATCCCTAATGATGGTCAGCGTTTGGCGATCTCGAATTTTATGCATTCCGGAAGTTCGGCGCCATGGATCTGTTCGTGGCGCAGGTGCGGGTGCAACCAAGATCGAGGCGAACTCTTCTTCAGCCCATTGAAGTTTTCCTTGCGATTCCAATAAGGCTGCAACTTTGTCGCGCAAATCAACAAGTACATCAACATCAAGGGCGGCATAATTTAGCCACTCTTCTTTTAGTGGGCGAAGCGACCAATCAACGGCGCTGTGTTCCTTTGCTAAAGAGAGATCTAGCATTGATTCCACAAGTGGTCCAAGTCCGACGCGCTCGCAACCAGCAAGTCTCCCGCCCAGTTCGGTATCGAAAAGAATTTGTGGTTCTAAGCCAACCTCGCGCAGGCAAGCTAAATCTTGGGTGCTGGCGTGAATAATCCATTCTTGATCTGCAAAGTCATCGCTCATCTGTTTCCACAGCTGACGATCATTGGCAACGATGGGATCGATGAGGTGCAATCCGCCATCACGTCTAAATATTTGAATCAGATATGCCCGTTGACTATATCGATACCCAGATGCACGCTCTGCATCAATGGCAATTGGTCCATGGCCCTTAGCTAGTTCACTAATTACCTTTGCTAGTTCCTCATTAGAAGTAACAAGCGGAGGCAGGCCGTTTCGTGGAGCAAGTAATGGTTCGGGCATGGAGTGCTTATTTGCTTCGCGCGAGTTGTGTGACGCCCGCAGGAATGGGTGGTAGCCCTGCAGATATTTCTAATAGATCAAGCCAAGCTCGTACATGGTTCGCGATATTTTCACCGGAATTGGGAGTCCAAGATGCACGTACCTCAACCTCGCTGTCATCTTCCCGATTCTCCAAAGTTCCAAATGAGGCACTTGACACTCGAGTCACAGTCCCGCTTGGTGCACTGAAATCACATTCATATTTTTTGAGAGCCTCAATCAACCAAGTCCAACCGAGATCAATGAGCATCGGGTCGTTCGCCATCTCTTTATCAATTGCAGCCCGAACAAAAGTTACACATCGAAAATTTCCAGACCAACCATCTTGGCCATCTGGATCATGCAAGAGAACGAAGCGACCAGTTGCAGCATCTTCATCTTCGCTGAGCTCTACATCAGCCGTTAGCGCAAAGGCATATGGTGCGAGTTTTTGAGGCGCTGGAACTTCTTCTAGAAAAATTTCGGCCCGAGGAGAGATGGCGCGAATTTCAGCGATGATTTCATCGAAAGCCTTTGTGCGCACCTGCTTATGGTAAAGGTAGACTCGAACAATGGCCTCGATAATCGCCCTACTTTCAAGTCTTTTGTGGGGGACTGCTGATTTTCTTGGCGGAAACCTTTCTAAGAAATTTCACTCATTGGCAGTAACCGGCGCATCTCAGGCAATCGGTCTAATCGTTGGCGCCACGATGATTCTGGTGAGTGGTAGCTACATCTCTCCCAATTTGAGTTGGAATGGATATTTTCTACCGGCTATCGGCGCCGGAATAGCTGGCTTCGCTGGACTCACCGCCTTTTATGCCGGACTCGCAACCGGACGCATGGGAGTGGTCTCGCCCATTAGTTCTTTGAGCGCGATCATTCCTTTGACCTATGCATTTATTCAGGGCGAGCGTCCTCATGTAATTCAATTTTTTGGCATGGCAGTCGCCCTTATAGGCGCATTTTGCGCATCTGGTCCAGAGATTATTAAAGGTCTTCCGTTTAAGCCTTTATTACTTGGCGTGGCAGCTGCGATTGGTTTTGGAACAGCACTGACCTTTATGGCTCAGGGTTCAAAGACAAGTTCACTAATGACGATGACGAGCATGCGTCTGATTACTGTCTCCTTCTGCGTACTGGTGGCGCTGAAAGTGAAGAGCATAGGTGGATTTAAGAAATCGAATTTTTTGCTCCTTGCGGTAATCGGAGCCACCGATTTTCTAGCAAATTTTCTCTTGGGGGTTGCAACAACTAAGGGACTTGTTTCGATTGCGATGATTCTTGGATCTTTATTCCCCATCGTGACTGCGCTTTTGGCCTTCAAATTTCTTCAGGAACGGCTTCATAAGGTTCAATACTTAGGAATATTCCTAGCCGTTACCGGAGTCGCGCTCATTTCAATTAATGGTTGATGCGTTTATAGGTAAAGAAACTCTCGCCATCGCTATCCTCGATTGATTCAACAGCATAATCCGAGGTCAAGAGTTCAAGATCAAAGTGATTCTCAGAGCCTTCGGCATTTGCATGCGTCACATAGAGTCCGTCGAGTACTTGCTGCCTGATTAACTCGCGCAGAAAATTAACTCCACCCTCTATCAAAATAGATTTGTATCCTGCTTCAATCAAAGTTGCTACGGCCTCAATAGGCGAAGAGTTCATGGTGCGATGAATAGGGTTTTTCGCTGCGCTTCCAATATTTCCAGGTGTACGGGTTACCACTACCAACGGCACCGGCGTCTTGCTATATGGCTCGATGCGGGCGGTGTGGCCACCAATAAGAATGAGCTCGGCCTGCTTTCGAATCTCGTGAAAGCGTTTCCGGTCGAGATGCGAGCTCAGAGCTCGGGAATTTCCATTAAAAGTGGTCGTGCCATTGGAGCCAACCACGAGGTTCGCCCAGACCGATGCCATACCCCTAACTTATCGCCAT
This sequence comes from uncultured Actinomycetes bacterium, assembly GCA_903838035.1. Taxonomy (GTDB): domain Bacteria; phylum Actinomycetota; class Actinomycetes; order Nanopelagicales; family Nanopelagicaceae; genus AAA044-D11. Next base: position 18,980 of record CAILWW010000073.1, read on the forward strand.
GTTGTAAATGCTGTAGAGGCGGGATGAGAAGGTCGGACTGTCAGTGCTCAGTTCTACCCTTTTGCTATGAAGATCAATTGTGGCTCCTGCCTAATGAAAGATATTGCCTGCGGTGATTGCGTGATGAGCGTACTTTTAGAAATCACCACACCGGCACAGCTCGACTCTGCCAATTTGGGAGCTATCTCTACGCTTGCTGAGAATGGTCTAGTTCCACCCCTTCGGTACGCTCAATAAGCCCACGATAAGTCCACGATAAGCCCACTGGTACCCTTTACAGATGATTTCTGCGGCAAGCAAGAGACGCACCATTTCTCTGCTGCTCGGATTGGGCCTGCTTCTAGCCCAAGGCTTTATGACTTCGCCTGGTGCTCAAGCAGCAAATCTCAACCAGGTGCGCGCCCAAGTTATCGCTTTGCAACAAGAGGCTACGAGCATTGCGGAGAGCGCTCAACAAGCTCAAGTCGATATGAATAATCTGACCCGAAAGCTCAACAGCGTACAGAACCAAGCAGCGGCCGATCAGGCCACCGTTGCCCAATACTCCAAAACTCTCGGCTCAATTGCTTCAGAGCAATATAAGAGTGGCGGCATCGGCCAAGGGCTGCAATTAGTCTTCTCCTCGAATCCCACACTTTTCCTCGCTGAGGCAGGTTCGCTTGAGGTAATCACTAAGAAGAAGGCGCTCAAGTTACGTCAATATTCGATTGCTAAGCAGCGGCTACAAGCCACTTCTCTCGTGGTCAATGACAAACTCTCCTTAGTTAAGGCCGCGCATGAGAAATTCGTTGCCAGACAAGCCTTAGCCAATAAGAAACTTAAAGAGGCAGAAGCTCTGCTCTCTAAACTTTCGAAGGCTGAACAAGCGCGCCTTGCCGCACTCAGCAATAGCCAAGATAACGCCGATCAGGCTTATTCATTGGCGCAGATCGCTAAAGCAAAGCTCGGCTCTGGCCGCGGGTCACTCGCGCTGCG
>CAILWW010000074.1 GCA_903838035.1 uncultured Actinomycetes bacterium
AGGAGAGTCTCTTGGAAATATCTGCATCGAGGGTCAATCAGCTCGAAATGTCCAGTACTTGGTAATTCAAGATATTGAATCTCTAAAAATTTCTTTGCAAAATCACGAGAAAGCTCAACGGGCACTCGCAGGTCGTTATCTCCGTGAATGATGATGACGGGTTTGGAGAAGGAGCCAATCCGAGCTGGATCTAGATCTTCACGTTCGCCGGCAGGAGCTCCGAGGAAGAATTGAATCGCTCCCTCGTCCAGGTTGCGCGCTTCTCCCTTTGCTAAGTCTGATACTGGAGCAAGTGCAATTACGGATTGAACTTGCGCAAGCTTTTCCGCAAGCAGCGCCAGATGTCCGCCGGCCGAGTGACCAATGAGCGAACACTCCCCTATTAATTCAATTGCTGCAGAAATATCCTCGAGAGTTGCATCGGGATTTCCCGGCTCACGTCGGTATTCGATGAGGAAAACGTTAATGCCACTTTCAGCCAGGGCCACGGCAAATGGTCTTAAATGAACGCGGTCATACTCGGGTCGCCAATATCCCCCGTGAATAAGCGCAACCTTCTTCTCTGATTGATTTCCAAAGCGCTCGATGAGTTGATCTGGGAATTGACCATATCGCAGCAGTTCATTAGACGGCTGCGCCGTGAGATCAAAGACTGAACGATCCTCACTCACGGCGCACTCCCTAAATAATCAAGCTAACTTAACTAATTAAGCCAATTACGCCAGGTCGAAGCGATCGGCTTCCATCACCTTTGTCCATGCACCAACAAAGTCCTCAACAAACTTCACCTTGGCATCGGCTGAGGCATAGACCTCAGAGATGGCGCGAAGTTGTGAGTTAGAACCAAAGACGAGGTCAGCGCGGGTAGCGCTCCACTTCTTCTTGCCGCTCTTGCGGTGAACGCCGTCAAAGCGATCGGTCTTCTCGGATGTTGGCTTCCACTCGGTTGCAATATCCAAGACGTTAACGAAGAACTCGTTTGTCAAAGCACCAGGCTTGGTTGTGAGAACTCCAAGATCAGAGCCATCATAGTTAGCACCGATGGCGCGAAGGCCACCGACTAGTACGGTCATCTCTGGAGCAGTGAGACCAAGAAGTGCTGCCTTATCCAACAGCATGTACTCGGCTGGATGGGTATTGGACTTCTTCTGGAAGTTGCGGAATCCATCGGCGATTGGCTCAAGGACCGCAAATGATTCAACATCGGTCATCTCTTGGGTTGCATCAGTACGACCAGAGATAAATGGAACTTTTACCTTTACGCCAGCTGCTTTAATTGCCTTTTCGACGCCGACAACTCCAGCCAGGACGATCAGGTCTGCCATCGAAACTGGCTTACTCTTATTGACCTTATTGAACTTGGCTTGAACTTTTTCAAGTGCCGCCAAGGTCTTATCAAGTTCTGCCGGATTGTTGGCTTCCCACTTGCGCTGTGGCAACAAACGGATACGTGCGCCATTTGCACCACCACGCTTATCAGTATTGCGATAAGTCGAGGCCGCGGCCCACGCAACGCGAACAAGTTCTGCGGTACTGAGCTTGCTAGAAACGATGAGCTTCTTGAGCTCTTCTACCTTCTTTGGACTCATCTTTGTCTTTGGCGCTTGCGGAACTGGATCTTGCCAAATGAGTTGTTCGGAAGGAACGTCCTTGCCCAAGTAACGAGAGATTGGACCCATATCGCGGTGGGTAAGTTTGAACCAGGCACGAGCAAATGCATCTGCAAACTCTGCTGGGTTCTGGTGGAAGCGACGAGAGATCTTTTCGTATGCAGGATCGACGCGAAGTGCGAGATCTGAGGTCAACATAACTGGAGCATGCTTCTTGCCCTTGATGTGTGCATCAGGGACAGTGTTTGCTGCTTGGCCATCCTTCGGAATCCATTGGGTTGCACCCGCTGGGCTCTTTGTCTGCTCCCATTCAAAACCGAAGAGAACATCGAAGTAGGTGTTGTCCCAGGTGATTGGAGTTGGGGTCCATGCACCTTCAAGACCGGATGAGATGGTGTTCTCGGCATTGCCAGAACCCAAAGTGTTCTTCCAACCAAAGCCCATCTCTTCCATTGGTGCGCCTTCAGGTTCTGCGCCAACATACTTGCCAGGATCCCCTGCGCCGTGAGTCTTTCCAAATGTGTGGCCACCTGCAACAAGTGCGACCGTCTCTTCATCATCCATCGCCATGCGGGCAAAGGTTTCGCGAATATCGCGCGCGGAGAGAAGCGGATCTGGATTTCCGTTAGGACCTTCAGGGTTTACATAAATTAATCCCATTTGAACAGCAGCAAGTGGGTTCTCTAGTTCGCGATCACCGGAGTATCGCTTATCATCGAGCCAGGTCTCTTCCTTACCCCAATAAGTTTCATCTGGCTCCCAAACATCAGCACGGCCACCAGCAAAACCAAATGTCTTAAATCCCATTGTTTCGAGTGCAACATTGCCGGCAAGAATCATGAGATCGGCCCATGAAATCTTCTTTCCATACTTCTGCTTGATTGGCCACAAGAGGCGACGAGCTTTGTCGAGGTTGACGTTATCCGGCCAGCTATTGAGCGGAGCAAAACGTTGCATTCCAGCGCCTGCGCCGCCGCGACCATCAAAGGTGCGATAGGTACCAGCGCTGTGCCACGCCATGCGAATCAAGAAGGGACCATAGTGGCCGTAATCTGCTGGCCACCACTCTTGCGAGTCAGTCATTAAATCAGCGAGATCTTTCTTGAGTGCTTTGAGGTTGAGCGATTTAAATTCAGCGGCGTAATCAAAATCTGGATCCATCGGATCTGCTTCGACGGAGTTTTGAACGAGTACTCGCAGGTTGAGTTGATTAGGCCACCAATCGCGGTTCTGGGTGGATTCATTATTGAGCTTGGCTCCAGTAAATGGGCACTTAGCTTCTTCGGTCATGGTTCCTCCTACTAGTTTGAACCTGTTTTCAACGGTGGTCATTCAGAGCACCATCGTATCTAGACAAGATGAACATCCTCAATTGACGCCTTCGAAAGAGCCCATTATGAGACGGAGATAACCTTAAGATGCTCCTATGGAATCACAATTGGCTACGCTCAAAAGCAATTGGAATTCAGTTCTGGACCAGCTCCTCAGCGAAGATCGTATTGCTTGGCTAGCCTTCTTCGATGCTCGACTGGTGAGCCTTGAGAGTGCGACCCTTACCCTCTCCTTTGCCGACAGTGAGAAATTTGGCGGCCAGCACGACTTTGCCGCTGTGCGAAAGCCAGAACATATTGCCAAGCTTGTGGCTGCAATTAAATCCGTAACTAATCAAGAGTTAACAATTAACGAAGTATGAAAAAAACTCTGATCTCGGTACTTTTTTTATCGTTAGTTCTAAATGTCAGCTCCGCACTTCCTGCTGGTGCACTTCCCACCACCGGCCCCGGCAATCGGATTCATGGCATTGATATCAGCAGGTGGCAACACCCGAGCGGCAAGCCCATCAATTTCACCAAAATGTACCGCGCAGGAGTTCGATTCATCTGGATCAAAGGCGCCGACTCACACGATCCAGCAGATGCCACTGCCTTTAAATATTTGAAGCTCGATCGCCCAGCGGCACAAGCAGCGGGGTTATACACCGGAATTTATTACTACGCCTATCTTCCAGATAGCACCAAGCCCGACTTTGTTATTGCCGATGCAAAGGCACAAGCCCAGAAGGCAATTTGGCGATTGAGTTCGGTTGGTGGTTACACCGTCCGCGATCTACCTATCGCCCTTGATATTGAGAACAACTGTGTCCGCCCCGCCGCAAATGGGAATTGTGCCAAATACACAACCAAGCAACTGGTAACGCTTTGGACGCAGACCTGGCTCGACACTGTTGCAAGTGCGACTAGTAAGAAGCCGTTTGTTTATTCCTATGCCGCATTTCTACAAAATGCCATGCTTCGAACAACTTCACTCACCAAATATCCATTGTGGATTGCGGCATACACAAAGACTCCCGCAGTTACATCACCTGGCACGAAGGTCGTTGGCTGTTTCGCACATGCTTGGAGCAAGGCCAATTGTTCGGCGCAGTGGCAATTTTGGCAGTACACCTCTTGCGGGATAGGTGCCAAGTATGGAGTGCCGAGTGATCGGGTAGATCTCAATGTCTATTCCGGTAGTGATGCAACTTTTTATGCCCTCACCGCTGGCACATGGGAGCCAGACCTGTCGGATTTATTGCCGGTCAACGAAACTACGACGATTCAACTCGTGAGTTCAACGATGACAACTACCGATAAACCGGCAACTTTCGTGGTTGATGTATTCCGGCCAGATGGGACTCCGGTCGTAACCGGTGATGTCTCGCTGAAGGTCAGTGATAGTTCCACTGTTGGTGCGATTCAAAAAACAATCCGCTCTGCAACCGGGCGCTGGACCTTGAATATCACCTCGCTCAAAGCTGGTTTATATCAAGGGCTAATCGAATTTGCCGATCCGACCGGGACGCACGCAACATCGGACTATCCGGTGCAATTTGCTATCGCGCAAGGCCCTATTCCCACTCCTTCCCCTTCTCCAAAACCTTCCCCCTCGCCTACTAAAAAACCTAAACCCATAGATACCTGCGCGGGACAAATCCGTAACTAAGGTTCTGGGATAAAGTTCGGTATATGTCCAAGGGTTCAGAACACTCACTTGCTGCCGGCATTATCCGCAGTGATCGTGAGATGGCCGATGGACGCACAATTCGTTATTACGATCTCGGTGAAGTCTCACGCACTGCCGATGATTTAAGACCGATTGATGCCCAACCCGGCATTGGCGAGATGAGATTAGATCCGCTTGTTAACGAATGGGTTCCAGTTGCCTCACACAGGCAGGGTCGAGTCTTTCTTCCACCAAAAGAACTCTGCCCGCTTTGTCCATCTCATGGGGAATTACTCTCAGAGATTCCGGATTCGTCTTATCAAGTCGTCGTCTTTGATAATCGCTCACCTTCATTTACCGCCCCGATTGAGGCCTTTAATCTGCCCGATGAATTGGGCTTTAACACCCCAGATATAGCCGCCGCTGGAAAATGTGAAGTGATTTGTTACACCGATGAACATGAAGGAAGTTTTGGAGAACTTCCACTCTCCCGTATTCGGATGGTGATGGAAGCTTGGCAGGACCGCACCCGCGAAATCTCACAGCTGCCATATATCTCTTATGTTTTCCCCTTTGAAAATCGAGGCGAAGAAGTAGGCGTCACCCTGAACCATCCACATGGCCAGATTTATGCCTATTCCTTCATCCCACCGCGCGCAGCCAAAATGCTGGAGGCGGCAAAGGCACATCACGCCAAGACTGGGCGGACCTTGATGGCAGATGTAATTGCTCGCGAAATTAAGGATGAGATTCGCATCGTAGCTCAGAATGAACATTGGATTGCATATGTTCCATATGCCGCGCGCTATCCCTTTGAGATTCATGTTGCCCCAAAGCAGCACTTTGCAGATCTAGCAGAGCTAACTCCTGATGTTGCAGATGCCTTTCCGGCAATTGCGAAAGAGGTAATGCAGCGACTTGATGGCGTATTTGGAATCGAGATGGCATATATCGCTGCTTGGCATCAGGCACCGGTACGAGAGGGTCGCGATCTGATGCGCGTACATTGGCAAATCACCAGCGTTCGTCGCGCACCTGGAAAATTAAAGTATCTGGCTGGCTCAGAATCTGCGATGCATGTCTTTATTATGGATCTCAAGCCAGAGCAGTCGGCAACCCAATTGCGTGAGGTAAAACTTTAATTAGTTAATGTGGTTAACTGAGATAACTTCTACTCCGCCAATTTGCCCAAGCACTTCAAGTAAATCGGTTGAATCGGTGCCGGGAATCGCAACCGTCATATTGTCGACGCCGCGACCATCTTTGCTCTCCAGCACAACAAGCGCTCGAATATCTCCCCCAGCAAAGCCGATGGCGGATGCGACCGCGCCAAGCGAACCAGGGCGATCAGGAAGTGCGAGTGTGATGTCGAAAAGTGCCATGTGCAGCAGCCTAACTTAGGAAGATTAAGAGCGGGTTACGGGTTTATATCTGGACGATGTTATTGCCCTTGATTGCTACCTTAATTGGAGCAAGTGGCGTTGGGGCTGGACCAGCGACTACGGCAGCGCTCTTTGTTGGGTCATAAGCAGCACCGTGACATGGGCAGATAAGAAGGTGCTGCGACGAGTCATAGGAGACGGTGCAACCTTGGTGAGTGCAGATTGCAGAGTAAGCAAATACTCCGGCGCTTGTACGGAAGAGAACCGCTGGTGACCCATCAGCAGCTTGGAAGTTCATGGTTGAGCCAACTGGGAATTTTGCAGTGGTGGTGATTGCGCTGCCAGCTTCCGGAGTTGGGTTTGAGGTTTTAAAAGCCTTACCCACGAAGGAGGCAACAATTCCCGCGCCGGCAACGCCTGCGAGTTTTAGTACTTCGCGGCGATTTTTGAGATCGGTAATGAAATTACCTTTCTTGCGTGAGTTGCGTTGTGCGCGCACCAAGAGAAAGAGTGCAAGCCACAAAACCATATATGCGGTATCGCTACCGAGGAAGTAAGGCTTGACCGACCAAGTAGCAGAGAGCCAGAGAATGGCAGACATTCCAAATCCGGCAAAAGCGATAAGTTCCATCGAAATTCCGACGAGAATTGCAAGGCCGATTGCGAATTCACCAATCATTACGCCCCAACCAATCAAGGTCGCGTGCTCAATCATTCTTCGAAGTACGAAGGCGATTGGAGAAGAGGTTAGGTAACCAGTGAGTTGGGCTCCGATGTAATGAGGAGAACCTTGGCTCAGAAATCCGGAATCAGTTGCCTTGTTCCAGCCACCATAAACCCAAGTTATTCCAAGCCAGAGGCGTAGAAGTGAAATTGCGGGCGGCTGGTTTTTCCAAGTGTTTTTCACGCTCCCTCACTTGGACTCGAACCAAGAACCTGCCGATTAACAGTCGGCTGCTCTGCCAATTGAGCTATGAGGGACTATAGGTGACTATGGGAACCACGAGGTGACCACAATCTGATTTGGCGATACAGAGGGTACTTTACTGGAGAGCCTAGATTCGGCAAAACCCAGAGGAAATAGGCGTTTTATAAGTCTCCGGAAGCGATTTCTTTTTGAATTCGCTTCGTTGCCTCCATGGCGACGAGGGAGGCGAAGGCTGCGTTGTACTCCGAGGCGTTCTCCGTTGGGTTGAGTCGCTGGAGGGTGGATTTGAGTTCGGCAATTGACCTTGAAATCGCAACTTCACGAAGCCTGGCAACAACGCTGGTGATGTACTTGGTGCTGACTTCTCCATCAGTGCGAATTGGTTCAACTGTTAATTCGGTGATGAGAGATTTTAACTCTTCAACTTCGGCTTTCTCAATCAGGGTATGGATATCGACCTCAGGATTTGCATCAATCTCGGTGCGAATTTGATGATAGGCCCAATAGGAGAAGGCATTTGCTTCGACCTCTCCCCAGGTAGTCACAAGTTCGGGAACTTGCAGCCTGACTTTGAGTACTTCGCGTTCCAGCATCAAAATTGGATCGCGCAGATTCACTTCATTCTGTGGCGCGCTCTGCACTGGCGCGGATTGCGTAGATTTCTTTGCCGCTGTTTTCTTCACTGCTCCAGCGACTACTTCTACCTCCATGCCGAGCCAGCCGGCGATAGCTTTGGTGTACTCAGGGCGGAGCGAGGCATCTTTAATCTTATTTACTAATGGAGCAATTGCGTTCAGGGCTTGAACTCTGCCCTCCGCGGTATCGATATTAAATTTAGCAATCTCACTCTTCATCGCGAACTCAAAGAGTGGAACTCGACGGGCAATCAGATCTCGTACTGCGGAATCTCCGGAGGCGATGCGAAGTTCACATGGATCCATGCCGGTAGGCTCAACTGCAACATAGGTTTGGGTAACAAACTTTTGATCATCGCCAAAGGCTTTGAGCGCCGCCTTCTGCCCTGCCGCATCGCCATCAAAGGTAAAGATCACTTCGCCGCGGAAGGAGTCAGCATCCATCAAGAGATTGCGGATAACGCTGATGTGTTCATCGCCAAATGCGGTACCGCATGTGGCAACCGCAGTTGTTACGCCTGCAAGGTGCGCAGCCATGACATCTGTATAGCCTTCGACGACAACGACTTGGCGCTTGGCGACAATATCTTTCTTGGCACGATCTAAGCCGTAAAGAATTCGACTCTTCTTATAGACCGGCGTCTCTGAAGTGTTGAGATATTTTGGTCCTTGATCAACATCATCGCTCGCCAATTTGCGAGCGCCAAAACCCACTACCTCGCCTTTAATATCTTTGATCGGCCAAATTAATCGATTGCGGAATCGATCAATCGGACCTTTGGTTCCCTCTTTAGTTAGGCCGGCGACCGATAGCTCTTCATCAGTAAATGCCTTACCTCGTAAATATTTATAGAGCGCATCCCATTGGTCGGGGGCATAACCAACACCAAAGCTTTCGGCCGATGCGCGGTCAAAACCTCGTTTGGTCAGAAAGTCACGGCCATGTGCCGCCTCTGGTGTCAGTAAATTCTCCTGATAGAACTGTGCGGCGGCAGTGTTGGCTTCAACCAATCGAGAACGCCTTGGCCCACTTTGGGCAGGTGCGTTTCCGGTCGAGTCATAACGAAGTTGGTATCCAATGCGATCGGCAAGTCGCTCAACGGTCTCGGAGAAAGTGGTGTGATCAACCTTCATCACAAATGCAATAACGTCTCCGCCTACGCCACAGCCAAAGCAGTGAAAATATCCCTTAGATGGCGTGACGTTAAAGGATGGGCTCTTCTCATCATGGAAAGGGCAGAGACCTTTCTTCTGTCCCCCACCAGCGTTCTTGAGTTGGACATATTCGCCGACTACTTCATCAATCGGGGCATGGTCGCGTACGTAGGTAACATCTTCGTCGCGTATCCGGCCAGCCATAGCGCTATCTTAGTTATGACTGAGACAAGACGCGATGCAGCGAAATTGCACCCGGGTCCGTAAGCGAGGCGATCTGGTCAATCACCACACGCAGCTTGGCCGAATCAGATGCGGCCGCCTTCCAGTCATCGAGAAAGAATGAATCCAGGCTTTTCGGAGCAGCGGCCAGCACCATTTCGACCAGTTCCTTGAGCAGGGTCTGTTGGTCGTCGTAGCGCTTCTGAGAGGTGGCCGCGTTAATGATGTAAAAACCTGCCATTGATTTCAAGAGCGCGACTTCAACTTTCTGGGCCCGCGGCACCACCAAGTTGGCGTTATAGCGAGTCAAATTTCCTTCGCCATATCGATCGCGCGTCTCGCGTTCAGCAGCAAGAGCAAAGCGGCCGACGAGTTGTGAAGCAAGATCCTTGAGCCGAGCTAGCGCGCGATGGCTGCCATCGTAGCTCTTTGGCCAACATGAGAGCTGCTGCAAATTTTCTAGGGCTTCGTTTATTTCATCGCTGGTGACATCCGAGAGATAATTCGATTGTGCGACTTTAAAAAGTTCAGGAAGATCATTAGTGAGGTTCTGGAGTGTTACCTGACCTGAGACAAGCGCATCCTCCAAATCGTGAACCGAATATGCGACATCATCCGACCAATCCATGATTTGTGCTTCAAAAGATTGGGCGCCGCTTGGTGCGCCGATTCGCATCCAATTAAAGATCTCCAGATCATCGTCATAGACACCAAATTTGCGCGCGTTAGTCGCGCGTGGCCATGGATATTTCGTCGCGGCATCTAATGAAGCGCGGGTCAGGTTTAGTCCGAGTGATTTACCCTTTTCATCAACGGTCTTGGCTTCTAAACGAATAAGTAATCGCAAACTCTGGGCATTGCCTTCAAATCCACCACAAGCTTCGGCAACTTCATTGAGCGCCTCTTCACCGTTATGCCCGAAGGGTGGATGGCCAATGTCGTGCGCCAAGCATGCACCTTCCATTAAATCTGGATCTGCCCCGAGCGCTGCGCCAAGTTCGCGACCTACCTGTGCGCATTCGAGTGAATGTGAAAGCCTGGTTCTGGGAAATTCAGTTTCAAAGGGAACTTCAACTTGGGTCTTAGCTGCCAACCTACGGAGCGCGAATGAGTGAATGATTCGAGCGCGGTCACGGGCAAATTCAGTTCGGCCCAGACGTTTGGCCGGCTCATCCATAAAACGTTCCCGATCGGCAGAGGTGTAGCCATCATGCTCGGTTGCGGGCTTAAGGACCATAGTGGGCTAACTCTATTTCTTTATCTGGTCGGTGAGGTGAATTCCGATTTGGCCCACAGTTTTATAGGAGAGATAGGCACCGGTCTCCCGAAAGATGTATTTCATGCCGGTCGCCGAAAGGCTGCCTGGACCAGATTTGGTCGGAGCGCAGCTCGCTTTGATTCCAAGGTCGGTAGCCATCGAAATTGCCCGAAAGCAATGATAAGGATCGGTAGCGATAATGACGCTCTTCATATTGTGCAGCTTCATATATGCAACGTATGCGATGGTGCTAGAAAGCGTATCTTTGCCAACCGAGATAACCACAACATCTTTATGCGAGACCTTCTTCGTCACCTTTGACCCTAAATCGTTCTCTAACTTAAGCGCGCTGGACTGCGCCTCTGAGTACATATCGCCCTTGAGCGCGGTCCCGACAGTAATAATCTTTGGCGCCATTCCGTTCTCATATAAGAGCCTGGCATCTTGAATGCGCACTGCTAATAATTCGCTCGGGACACCGTTGTATTGGGCCGCACCCAGCACAACAATCGCATCACTCTTTGCTGGAACAGCGCTGTGGCCAGTATTCCAAATTTGATAGGCCACAAATAATGGGATGATGATGGCAAGCAAAAGCAGGGTTGTTATCACTCGCTTTGCAATCTTAAAGAGCAGAAACATGCTTATCCGCCAGATACCGAGTCATCGATGGTGATTGCCGGAATCTCATCGGGATCTTCCAACCACTTATCCGGAAGCGACACCGGACGGCCATGGCTAATGCGACCACGAGGAGCGTCGCCTACTTGAGTTGGATATGGCTGATCGGTGAGTTGATCTAGCAGTCCGCGTAACTCGTTAAGCGAAGCGACCATTCCAAATTGGGAACGAAGCTCTCGCACAACGCTAAAGCCTTTGAGATACCAAGCCATATGTTTGCGCAGATCGCGCATTGCACGATTCTCATCTTCAAAGAATTCAACGAGCAGCTGAGCATGGCGAAACATAATTTCGCGTACTTCAAAGAGCGTGGGATTAGCTCGCGTTGTTTCACCTTGAAAGGCCGCAACTAAATCGGCAAATAGCCAAGGCCGTCCTAAACAGCCACGCCCAACGACTACTCCGGCACATCCAGTCTCTTGCATCATCGCCAGACCATCAGAGCCTGACCAGATATCGCCATTACCAAGTACTGGAACTCCGGTTGGTGCCATATGTTCAACTAATCGAGTGATAGCAGACCAATCTGCCTTTCCTTCATAGAGTTGGGAGGCAAAGCGGGCATGTAAGGCAACCCATGCAACTCCGGCATCTGCGGCAGCACTTGCCGCATCTAAATATGTGGGATGCTCTTCATCTATTCCGATGCGCATTTTTACTGTGACCGGAACTCCGAAGGGAGCAGCCGCCTTCACCGAAGCTTCCACGATCGAGCTAAATAATTTGCGCTTATACGGAAGCGCCGCTCCCCCGCCGCGCCGAGTCACCTTCGGAACTGGGCAACCAAAATTTAAATCGATGTGGTCGGCAAGATTTTCTTCCATCAACATTTTTATTGCCAGGGAAACAACTTTTGGATCCACGGCATATAGCTGGACTGAACGCGGTGACTCACCTTTTCCGGGAGTAATGAGACGAAGCGTTTCTGGGTGGCGCTCGATAAGTGCGCGAGCGGTCACCATTTCGGAGACGAAGAGTCCTGCGCCTTGCTCACGGCAGAGCGTACGAAAGGCCGAGTTAGTGATGCCAGCCATGGGGGCAAGAACAACGGGGCTATCTAGCACCACCTCGTTATTTTCAAATCGCCCATTTGCGATGGGAAGTCGAAGTGGAGCTATGGAACTCTTTAGCAACCCAACAACTTCGGTGCCAAGTAGTTCTGCACCTGATCGATCGAGATGCGCTCTTGCGCCATGGTGTCGCGTTCGCGAATAGTCACAGCGTTATCCTCGAGCGTCTCGAAGTCGATGGTGATACAGAATGGTGTTCCGATCTCATCTTGACGACGATAGCGACGGCCAATTGCGCCAGCATCGTCGAAATCAACTGACCAGTTTTGACGAAGTTGGGCGGCCAAATCACGCGCCTTTGGCGAGAGATCTGCATTTCGAGAGAGTGGCAGAACCGCAGCTTTAATAGGAGCAAGGCGATGATCGAGCTTCATGACTGCCCGCTTCTCCATCTCGCCCTTGGAGTTTGGAGCCTCATCTTCCGTAAATGCATCCATCATGAAGGTCAGGGTGCAACGATCCACTCCGGCCGCAGGTTCAATAACGTAAGGAACCCAACGCTCGTTCTTCTCTTGATCAAACCAAGAGAGATCTTTACCAGATGCAGCGCCATGGGCTTTGAGATCAAAGTCAGTACGGCTTGCAATACCTTCGAGCTCGCCCCATTCGGTTCCATTGAATTCAAACTTATATTCGATATCGACAGTGCGCTTGGAATAGTGAGAGAGCTTCTCTTTTGGATGCTCAAATAGGCGCAAGCGATCTGGATTAATTCCGAGGCCCTTGTACCACTCGAGGCGAGTGTCGATCCAATATTGGTGCCACTCTTCATCGGTTCCCGGTACTACAAAGAATTCCATCTCCATCTGCTCGAATTCACGAGTTCGGAAGATGAAGTTTCCGGGAGTAATTTCATTACGGAATGATTTTCCGATTTGGCCAATTCCAAATGGTGGCTTCTTGCGCGAGGTTTGCGCAACGTTATCGAAATTAATAAAGATGCCTTGTGCTGTTTCTGGGCGAAGATAGGCAAGACCAGATTCATCTTCTACTGCGCCAAGATAAGTTTTGAGAAGTCCAGAGAACTGCTTAGGAGCTGTGAATTTTCCTTTGCCACCACAATTAGGGCAATTAACGTCAGCCATCGATGCCGGAGCTTTGCCATGCTTTGCTTCATAAGCTTCTTCCAGATGATCCGCGCGATAGCGCTTGTGGCAATCGGTGCACTCAGTCAATGGATCGGTGAAAGTTTCTACGTGACCGGAGGCTTCCCATACTTCACGAGCCAGAATGACGCATGAATCCAAGCCGACTACATCTTCCCGGCCTTGAACCATGGCGCGCCACCATTGACGCTTGACGTTATTCTTTAATTCGACACCGAGCGGGCCGTAGTCCCAAGAGGCGCGAAGGCCGCCATAAATTTCTGAGGATGGATATACAAAACCTCTGCGCTTGGCGAGGCTAACGATTGTCTCTAAACGATCTGCGGCCATGAATTTCTCCTCCGGCTGGCTGTCGGCTTTCCTTGCTGGTCGCAAGATGGCCAATTCTACCTGTTGATGAGTGCGGGTAGACTCACCACATGATTGCGATTGTGCTTGCTGCCGTAACCGTCGGCTCCACAACGCTGGGCGGATATCTCGCCCTTCGCTCCAAAGATCGCTTCCACCTCGTACTTGGTTTAGCCGCCGGCCTCTTGCTCGGCCTAGTTGGCTTTGACCTCATTCCCACAATTTTTGCCGGAAATGGAATCTTTGTAACGAGCAAGGTCTCACTTGTTGCCGTTGCCTTTGTTGCTGGATTCCTTATTCTTCATTTCACCGAACAACTTGCTGGTTCCCACGAACCGGCCGATTCTGATTACGACCACGAACACACCCACTTCGGTGATTTCGCTGGCGCTATCGGCGCCACCGCAATGGCTGGCCATGTATTCATGGATGGTGTGGCAATTGCCGTCTCCTACAAAGTAAGTCACTCACTTGGCATCGCCGTCTTCTTAGCGCTCCTTGTCCACGCCTTTAGCGATGGTCTTAATACGGTGGCCATGTTGGTCAAGCACGGTCATTGGACCTCTCGCGGCAAACTACTTTTGATCATTGACGCTGTGGCCCGTATCGGTGGCGCCACCCTTGGTTCTTACCTGACCATCAGCGATAACTGGGTCAATGTTTACCTTGGACTCTTCGCCGGATTCGTTATTTATATCGCGACTTCACATATTTTGCCCGAGGCACATTCGCGTCATCCATCTAAAGTCACAATGCTCACCACCCTTGCAGGAGTTGGCATCATGTGGATTATTGTGGCGATTCTCTAAATGCACTTAGTCGCTGCCTGGGATTTACTCTCCACCTTTGTCTTCGCTCTCGTCGGTGCGCGGGTCGCTGCAGATCGTCGAATTAACCCATGGCGCATCAAAGTATGCGGCGGCGATCTTAGGAATGATTACTGCTGTTACTGGCGGACTCTTGCGAGATATCCTCTGCCAGGTTGAACCCGTACTTCTCCATCGCGAGACAATTGGAACATCGGCTTTATTGGGTTCAATTATGTATGTATTACTTGCTCTTACAACGATGTCCACTATCTATATCGCCATTGTTGCTGGCGCCACCGTTTTCGCAGTTCGAGGCCTATCTATCTACTTTGATCTCAATCTTCCCAAAATCATTAATTAAGCGAACTATCCACCTATTAGGTGATAAATCCAATAGATGGATATTCGTTTCGGCTGGAGCGAACGAGACTTGAACTCGCTCCGCGGGGGTTATCAAACCTCGCAGGCTGCATTACAACACCGCCCCAGCTAGAGAATCTTCACTCATTAAAGCCATTGAAAATTAACGAGTGAATATTATTGTGGATAAATATAGGTAGTGGAAAACAAAACAGAGACTAGATAACTAGTCTCTGTTTGCTGATAACCCCCGCGTGGCAAAAGATTAACACTTTTTCTTGTTACTCAACGTAATTTAAGCGCGACCGAAACGACGTTCCCGATCTGCATAGAGTTCAATTGCTTCCCATAGTGTTCGACGATCTGCATCCGGCCATAAGACATCGAGAAAAACCATCTCGGAATAGACACTTTGCCACGGTAAGAAGTTTGATGTGCGCTGTTCACCCGAGGAGCGCAAGAACAGATCTACATCGCTCATCTTTGGACTATATAAGTGTTTAGCAATTAACTTTTCCGTGATCTGTTCTGGCTTTAACTTACGAGATTTAACTAATTCGGCAATAGCAGTTGCGGCATCGACAATCTCGGCCCGGCCACCATAGTTAACGCACATATTGAGCGTCATCACCTTATTAGTTTTTGTTAATTCCTCTGCCTCTTGCAACTCGTTAATCACAGAAGACCAGAGTCTTTGTGGTCGT
The DNA here is from genome assembly GCA_903838035.1 of uncultured Actinomycetes bacterium. Classification (GTDB taxonomy): domain Bacteria; phylum Actinomycetota; class Actinomycetes; order Nanopelagicales; family Nanopelagicaceae; genus AAA044-D11. The sequence goes on from CAILWW010000074.1 coordinate 15,251, forward strand.
CCCACCCATTGTATTTTCACGCCAAGATCATTCATCTCATCTCGGCGACGGCGAATCACATCGCGATTAAATCCCATCAGGAATTTCACTTCTTCTGGAGAACGACGCCAATTCTCGGTCGAGAATGCATATGCGCTCAACTCTTTCACGCCTACTTCAATCGCACCATGGACCATATCGAGAAGTGAGGCCTCCCCCGCTTCATGGCCTGCGGTTCTAGGTAGTCCGCGTTGCTTTGCCCAACGACCGTTGCCATCCATGACAACTGCAACGTGGCGTGGAACTTGGGATGGCGAAAGTTTTGGTGGCTTAACGCCAGAGGGATGCGGAGTTGGCGGAATTATTTTTTTGGCCACGTTCAGATTCTCTCAACTAAAGGCAGGCTACGTAAACCACGCTCTAAATGCCATTGCAGGTAGGCGGCAATCAATCCGGATGCCTCTCGCCTGGAGCGCGCATCGCTTTCCACGGCGCTCTCCCAATCGCTGGTCATCAGCGAGGACATTAGGTGCAACGTCTCAGGTGATGGCGTCGCAGCGGCAGATGGTTTGCAATCAACGCAGACACTTCCGCCTCCGACCAAGGAGAAGTATTTGTGTGGACCAGGTTTCTCACAGACCGAGCAGATAGTCAGCGATGGGGCATATCCAGCGACTCCGAGCGATCGAAGTAAGTAAGCATCCAAAATAAGCGATGGATCGTATGTCTTGTGGGCGAGCGCGCGAAGCGCACCGACCACTAATAAATAATGTTGAACCGCTGGCTCATGCTCCTGCGCGGTAAATCTTTCGGCGGATTCCAAGATTGCAGATGCGATGGTCCATTGTTGATAATCACCAGATAAGACATCGCCAAAGTTTTCAACGCCTTCTGCTTGTGTGATGGTGTCGAGGTTCTTGCCTTGATAGAGCTGGAGGTCGACCAGGCTTGCCGGCTCTAGGCGTGCGCCGAATCGAGATTTGGTGCGGCGTACTCCCTTAGCAACCGCGCGCAGGCGTCCATGATCTTTAGTAAATAGGGTAATGATTCGGTCGGCTTCACCGAGTTTGTGGGTTCGCAGAACAATTGCTTGATCGCGATAGGTAGCCACGGCTCACACCGTAGCGGGTATTACTTGCGAAGTCCGCGATTGACGGCAGAGATAACGGCTTTAAGTGAGGCAGTTGTCGTGCTTGGGTCGATTCCAACGCCCCAGAAGAGTTGATCGCCAACTTCACACTCAAGATATGCCGCGGCTTTAGCATCTCCACCCGCAGCGAGGGCATGCTCGTAATAATCCAAGACCCGAACTTTTACGCCTAGGTATGAATTAAGAATTTCTACAAAGGCGGCAATTGGGCCATTGCCAGTACCGGTAAGTGAAACCGCTTTGTCATCATCGAGAAGTTCGACGCTGAGATTTACATCCTCATCGAGGTTCGAGGATTGCGAGAACCCTTTAAGGGTTAAGCGACCCCATCCAGAGTTCTCTGAGGGTAAATACTCGTCAGCAAATACTTTCCAAAGTTCGGCGGGCGAAACTTCCCCACCTTGCTCATCAGTCTTGGATTGCACCACTTGGCTAAATTCAATTTGTAGTCGGCGTGGCAGATCGAGGTGGTATTCGTTCTTCATCAAATACGCAACGCCACCCTTACCGGATTGGCTATTGACGCGAATAACGGCCTCGTATGAGCGACCAATATCTTTGGGATCAATCGGAAGGTAAGGAACCGCCCAAGTATGTTCATGAACCTGGCGGCCGGCTGCTTTGGCATCTTTCTCGAGATGTTCAAAACCCTTCTTGATTGCATCTTGGTGTGAACCCGAAAAGGCAGTGAATACTAAATCTCCACCATAAGGGTGGCGTTCTGGCACTCGAAGTTGGTTGCAATATTCAACGGTGCGACGCACTTCGTCGATATCGCTGAAATCAATATGTGGATCAATTCCTTGGCTAAACATGTTGAGACCAAGGGTGACTAAGCAAACATTTCCGGTGCGCTCGCCATTTCCAAAGAGCGTTCCCTCAATGCGATCTGCGCCAGCAAGGTATCCAAGTTCGGCAGCCGCAACTCCAGTTCCACGATCATTATGTGGATGGAGGCTGAGCACAATTGAATCGCGATATTTAAGATTGCGATGCATCCATTCAATGGAATCGGCATAGACATTGGGAGTCGCCATTTCCACAGTCGCAGGAAGGTTGATGATCACCTTGTGCTGTGGAGTTGGCTTCCAAATATCATTCACCGCATTACAGACTTCGAGCGCAAACTCGAGTTCGGTGCCGGTGTAGGACTCTGGCGAATATTCATACGAGACCTTGGTCTCTGGAATGGTCTTTTCGTACTTTAAGCAGAGCTCGGCGCCATCGGTGGCAATCTTTTTGATGCCCGCTTTATCTAGGCCAAAGACCACGCGACGCTGCAAAGTAGAAGTGGAGTTATATAGGTGAACTACCGCCTGTTTGGCGCCCTTGATTGCTTCGTATGTACGAGCAATAAGATTTTCGCGAGCTTGGGTCAAAACTTGGATGATGACATCATCCGGAATCAAACCCTCATCAATAATTTTGCGGACAAAATCAAAATCTGTCTGGCTGGCGGATGGGAATCCAACTTCAATCTCCTTGTAGCCCATATCAACCAAGAGCTTAAACATCGCTAATTTACGGTTGGCATCCATGGGGTCGATGAGCGCTTGATTGCCATCGCGAAGGTCAACGGAGCACCACTTGGGAGCTTTAGTAATTGATTTAGTCGGCCAGGTACGGTCAGTGAGATCTACTGGAATAAAAGGTGAGTAACGATGTACCGGCATCTGTGAAGGCTGTTGCTGTGGAAAATTCATTTTCTAACTCCTAATTATTTATTCGGGATTTGGGTGAACCGGAAAACACCAAACCCCGCGACGAGGAGACCGGTTAGTTGGCCCCGCCACGGCAGCGAAGGAGGAGTGCTGCTAATTTCATAAGGCGATATTAACTCAGAAAGCGGCAATTCGAGAAGTTCTAGAGAACCGGGAGATAGCGATCGAGCTCGAATGCGCTCACTTGGCGGCGATACTCTTCCCATTCTGAGCGCTTATTGCGCAGAACATATTCAAAGACATCCGCGCCTAGGGCCTCCCGAACAAGTTCGCTGCTCTCCATGGCGTGAATTGCCTCTTCCAAATTGGTAGGAAGTGCCTCGGGATTTTCATTGGATGTTAATTCGTATTTTGCTTCGATGCCTTTAAGTCCGGCAGCCAAGATGACGGCAAATGCAAGGTAGGGGTTACAGGCTGAATCCGGTGAGCGAACCTCGACGCGAGTGCTGTTCTCTTTCTTTGGCTTATATGCCGGGATGCGAACAAGTGCACTGCGATTGTTGTGGCCCCAAGTCACAAATGCAGGAGCTTCTCCCCCGCCGCTGAGTCGCTTGTAGGAGTTAACCCACTGATTGGTAACAGCGGTGAACTCGCGCGCATGCTTCAAGATTCCAGCGACGAAAGAGCGTCCTACCGCAGAAAGTTGATCTGGCGCACCCTCTTCATAGAAAGCGTTCTCTTCGCCATTAAAGAGTGAGAAGTGGGTATGCATTCCCGAACCTGGGTGATCGGTAAATGGCTTTGGCATAAAGGAGGCATGCATCCCCTGATCGAGGGCAACTTCCTTGATGACATGTCGGAAAGTCATAATGTTATCTGCGGTGCTCAGGGCATCGGCGTATCGCAAATCAATCTCTTGTTGTCCAGGCGCACCTTCGTGATGGCTAAATTCAACCGAGACGCCCATTGCTTCCAACATCGTGATTGCTTGACGGCGGAAGTCATGTCCGACTGCAGATGGGGTCTGATCGAAATAGCCGCCCGAATCAACTGGTACTGGTACCTCTCCGCTCTTCGGCGGATTCTTAAAGAGGAAGAACTCCATTTCGGGATGGGTGTAGCAAGTAAATCCCATCTCCGCAGCTTTGTTGAGCACCTTCTTTAAAACATAACGTGGATCGGCATCAGATGGAGTTCCATCCGGCATCGTGATGTCGCAGAACATGCGCGCAGCTCCCGGAGCCTCCGTGCGCCACGGAAGAATCGCAAATGAAGAGGCATCAGGCTTTGCCAACATGTCGGATTCAGTGACGCGCGCAAATCCCTCAATCGCCGATCCATCAAAACCAATTCCCTCAGCAAATGCGCTGTCGAGCTCGGCTGGTGCAATCGCAACAGATTTCAAGAAGCCAAGTACATCGGTGAACCAGAGTCGAACGAAGCGAACATTGCGCTCTTCTAAGGTACGTAATACAAACTCTTCTTGCTTGCTGATCTCTTCGGACATGCCGGCATACTCTCAAAGCTGGGTTACGGCCATGTTAACTGGGCGAGCTCTCGCTCTCTTCGCCGAATATCAGCGCGCAAACTTTCGGATGGAGCTCGGCCCGCATGCTGGCAAATGAGCTTGGCGGCCAGCCAGCAGCAAATACCCGATTGAGTAATCGCGCCAGCGGATACTTGGAATCATCCTCCATTGCGCGTTCGATAGCTTGTAAAGCCATTTCGCCATCGCCCATCTCATAACTTATTGCTGCCAAAATAGTCGCAGCCGGTGCGGTGTAATGATGTGGAGCCCGGGTCACCATCCATCGCCACATCGACCATAACGTCTGGATATTCTCATCATTAGTAATTCCCATGGCATAGTCCCGGACTTGCACATCGGCTAAGCGAACGAGCACTAGCGCCAGCCGCTCTTTATCTTTAACAATTCCCTTTTCGGCAAATTCGCCAGCGAGTGCATCGAGGGCGAGCGCGCCCTCTTGCTGTAGGAATTTCACATTATCGCTTCGATAATCGATGGCAGGTATGGACTTCATGAGCTTGCGAAGTTCCGGATCTTTAAATGATGGGATAGAAATTTCCTGAGTGTTTGGTTGAGTTGTCATGGATGAAGAATCATCGAACTAACTGTGAGAACTAAGTGCACTCAAGCCAATCTGTGGAGTACGCGCTCCTGTGAATTAGTTAAGGAATTTAGTCGGACCCGGAACTACCTTCACCAGAATCGAGGCGCTCTGAACAATATTGCCGCCAAGAACTGGAAAGCTCTGAAGATCTGCCGCCCAGGTTCCGGCCCACGAAATACTCTCGGTCGCCGTATACCTTCCCGCGCGCCTATAGATATGAGTGATGTCGGTGGCGGGATATGGAGCGCCTAATTTGCTGGTCGTAATTGCGGGAGTTCCATCGCCAAAGTCCCAGCGAAAAGTTGGGTTTAATGAGACCGAGACCGGGACACCGAGAATCACGACGTTAGTCGCAAAGTGCGAGGATGCATCACTCCAGAAATTGACGGGGACTTGAGCTAAAGCTAGATTCGCCGGCTGCATATGTATTCCACTTGGTGGAATGAGTTGCGTTAATCGATCGCTCAAGGAAACTTCTTTCGTCGGAGCTGGTTTTGGCCTGGGTGTGTACGCCCGCGTAGGCCTGGGCCGCGGCGTGTATGGCCTCGGCGTATAAATGCGAGTTGGCCTTGGCCTGGGAGTTGGCTTCGGTGCATTGGGATTTTTCTTAGCGCTAATAATTATTCGACCAGTGGCTGGATCGGTCTGGACATCGACGCAGACTTTGATAGAGCAGTTATCAACTGCGCCTGCGCTACTTGGTAAGAGCATGAGAATTCCAATAACCGAGATCAGTAGTCGCTTCATCGCTCGAAGGTAAATGGATAGGAAGCGTGATATTTCACGCAGCGAAAAATGTGGAGAACTCTCGACGCCCGAGAGGCTAAAAAGTAATTTTCATGCCACGCTAGCGCAATGGCGCATAGAGATGGAGATGGGTGGCTGGAATGTGGCTGCGGCTCCAAACATTGGGGGCTCTTTGGCGCTGCCGGTTTGCTCTTAGTTCGCGATAAGAAGGTACTTCTTCAACATCGCGCACCATGGGTCCACAACGGCGACACCTGGGGAATACCTGGCGGCGCTCGTGATTCACACGAGGAGACCTTTGAAGCGGCTCTGCGCGAGGCTCACGAAGAGATTGGAATCGATACTCATCTCGTGCAACCGCTCGAGACTTTTATCGACGATCACGGAACCTGGTCATACTCAACTGTCATCTGCAACGCCGATCAGGCTTTGATTGCGCACGAACAGAACGATGAATCCCTTCAAATTGAATGGATTGCCTTTGATGAAGTGGTGCAGAAAAACTTGCACCCCAGCTTTGCCAAAACTTGGCCGAAGTTACAGGCCCTGCTCACTAAATTGTTTATCTAAAGTCTTGAGCGAATTTCGCACAACAACGCCATCACTTGTACGCCAAAAAGGCGGCATGGAGTTAAGCAACGTACTTCCATAACTCTTGCTGACAATTCGCGAATCCAATATTGCGACAACTCCCCGGTCATCCACCGAACGAATCAGACGGCCTGTGCCCTGAGCCAATAAAAGCGCAGCTCTTGGAAGTGAGACCTGTCTAAATCCACTGCCGCCCGCCTCATCGGCTTCGGCCGCTCGGGCCGCCATCACCGGTTCATCTGGCCGCGGGAATGGGATTCGATCAATGGCGACCAAAGTACAAGAAGGTCCCGGTACATCAATTCCCTGCCAGAGCGAGATTGTGCCGAGCAAGATCGAACGAGGAAGCGATGCAAAGCGTTCGACTAGGGAACCGACGCTGTCACCTCGTTTCTGCGTGATGATTGGAATATCAAGTTCGGCCAAAACTTTGCGAAGGTGTTCATCGGCCATTTCCACTCCGCGCCAAGAAGAGAAGAGCGCGAGTGTGCGACCACCGGCGGCATCGATAAGTTCACCGAGTTCGGTCAAGACCTCTTTACTCGGGCCATCGCGGCCGGGTTCTGGAAGGTGTTTAGGTAAATACAACATTCCTTGATTGGCGAAATCGAAGGGCGATCCGACATCCAGCATCTGAACATTTGCCGGATCTATTTCGCCCTCTTCAATATCATCTTCATTTCCGCCAACGACAAAGCCAATGCTTTTAGCAATCGCATCAAAACTTTTGCCAATCGTCAGAGTCGCACTCGTTGCAATTACCGGCGATTGAGTTAATAGCTTCTTCTGCAGAACGCCAGATACCGATAATGGCGCGAGGTACAAGGTTGAGAAATTGGGCTCAAACCACATCACTTGATGCGCGCCTGGCTTGAGCATCTTGGCGCAAATAGTTTGAATCTCATTGACCGCGCCTTTAACTCGTGCTCGCTCGGCCATGGCATCGTTATCCATGATTGCCGAATCTGCGTTAATAGATGCGACTACGGCGCTGGTGGCATCTTTAAGTCCGCGTATTGGCGCTTCGAGTTGTCCCGGAACATCGGGAAGTCTTCCTGCCTTTGTAGGGTCACTTCGCACATCATCGGCGTAATCAGCAATCGCTTCGGCAAATTTATCGGCCGCCTTCTTCAAAGAATCGGTTAATTTCCCGGGCATATGTTTCTTGGCCATCGCAGCTGCGCGTTCCACCCGGCCGGCCGTTAACTCTTCTGTGACCGCTTGTGTCGTGCGGTCCATAAATTCATGTGCCTCATCCAAAATGATGGCATCTCGTTCAGGCAAAATCGGATGAGAATCAACGATTTCAATGGCAAGCAGAGTGTGGTTGGTGACGACAACATCTGCCGTCTGCGCCTTAGCTTTAGCGTTAGCCGAGAAACAACGTGACCCAAATGCGCAATCATCTTTTCCGATACATTCGCGCCCCGATACCGAGTTGGCAAACCAGACTCTGCGATCTACTTCCGGAGCATCATCCTTATCCCCCGACGAGCCAGGCTTCTCTGCCCAATCGCGAAGTCGCTTCGCCTCTTTCTCTAGCGAGCCGATTTCTAAAAGCGCCTCTTGTTCTGGGTCATCTGCGGTGCCGTTCATCTTTTGTAGGCACAAGTAATTACCTACGCCTTTGTAAACCGCAAAAGTGAGTTCGCGGCCAAGTTCTTTCTCTAGCGCAGGTTTAATTTTCGGCAGATCGCGCTCGACAAGTTGGCGCTGCAAGGCAAGTGTCGCCGTTGCAACCAAGACCTTTTTTCCATGCACAAGTGCTGGGACTAAATAAGCCAGCGATTTTCCGGTTCCGGTACCTGCTTGAACCAAAAGATGATGACGATCTGAGAGCGCATTTGCCACCGCTTCGGCCATAGCGATCTGGCCATCTCGCGGCTTGCCACCAATAGCCGCAACGGCAGCATCGAGCGCTTTTCGAACTTTTGTTGCATTATCCGATGCGCTCACTGCGCCACTCTAATGGTTGTACATGAGAAAGGGCCGCTACGTTAATAGCGGCCCTTTCTCGGAATTACTTAGCGGATCATGAACATCCGGATGTGTTGCCACAACCTTCGCAGACGAAGCATGAACCAGCCATACGCATCTTTACTCCGCAAGTCATGCAGAGAGGTGCATCAGACTTCACGCCGCTCATCTTCTCGAAGAGCTCCATTGAGGAACCAACTCCGGAGGTTGAAGGCGCTGATTCAATCTTCACATCTTGCACTTTGCTTGCAACAGGGGCTGCAGAAGTTGCAGAGGTTTGCACAACTACTGGTGCTGATTGCGCTGTTGATGTGAGGACTGCGTTGACATCTGGTGTGTATTCGCCGGTATCAAGTGCGCGTTGACGCTCTGATGCGGTGTACAAACCAAGTGCGCTGCGGGAATCAAATGGTAGGTAATCAAGTGCGAGGCGACGGAAGATGTAATCCATGATGGATTGCGCCATACGGATATCTTGATCATCGGTCATGCCTGCTGGCTCGAAGCGGAGGTTGGTGAACTTCTCAACGAAGGTCTCTAGTGGAACTCCGTATTGAAGTCCGATAGATACTGCGATCGAGAAGGCATCCATGACGCCGGCAAGTGTTGAACCCTGCTTACCAAGCTTCAAGAAGACTTCACCAAGTGCGCCATCTGCATAAGCACCAGCGGTCATGTAACCCTCGGCGCCACCGACCATAAATGATGTGGTGGTTCCCGGACGTGACTTAGGCAAACGCTTGCGAACGGCTACTGGATGAGCATCTTCTGAAGTTGCATCTGCTGGTCCCTTGTTCTCGCCCTTGCCATCGGAAAGTGGTTGACCCACCTTGCAGTTATCGCGGTAGACAGCGAGCGCCTTAAGGCCAAGCTTCCAACCTTCGTAGTAGACCTCTTCGATTTCAGCGACAGTTGCATCTGATGGAAGGTTAACGGTCTTGGAGATTGCGCCAGAGAGGAATGGTTGGCAAGCAGCCATCATCTTGACGTGGCCCATTGCGGAGATTGAGCGGACGCCCATTGCGCAATCGAAGATGTCGTAATGCTCGGTCTTGAGACCTGGAGCATCGATGATATTTCCATTGACTGCGATGTATTCAACAATCGCTTCAACGGTCTCTTCGGTGTAACCAAGCTTGCGAAGTGCTTGTGGGATTGTCTGGTTAACGATCTGCATAGATCCGCCACCGACAAGCTTCTTGAACTTCACGAGTGCGAGGTCAGGCTCGATACCAGTGGTATCGCAATCCATCATCAAGCCGATGGTGCCAGTTGGTGCAAGAACTGATGCTTGCGCATTGCGCCAGCCGTTCTTCTCGCCAATCTCTAGGCCCTTCTCCCACTCCTTGTTTGCAACAGCCCAGACATCAGAATCTAGAGTTGTTACTGACTTCGCTGAGACTGAAGCATTTGCATGCTTCTTCATGACGCGAGTGTGAGCAGATGCGTTACGTGCATAACCTGCGTACGGTCCAACGATGCCAGCGAGTTCTGCTGAGCGACGATAGGAAGTACCGGTCATAAGTGATGTGATTGCGCCAGCGAGCTGACGGCCACCATCTGAATCGTATGCAAGACCTGATGCCATAAGAAGTGCACCGAGGTTTGCGAATCCGATTCCTAGCTGACGGTAATCGCGAGTGGTCTGACCGATTGGATCAGTTGGGAAATCAGCGAAGCAGATAGAGATATCCATAGCGGTGATGATCATCTCGGTTGCCTTGACGAAGTTACGTGCATCAAATGAACCATCTGACTTCAAGAACTTGAGCAAGTTGAGTGAAGCGAGGTTACAAGATGAGTTATCAAGTGACATGTACTCAGAGCATGGGTTGGAGGCGTTGATGCGTCCGGTCTCTGGGTTGGTGTGCCATTCGTTGATGGTGTCGTCATATTGAATTCCTGGATCAGCACATGCCCAAGCAGCTTCGGCCATCTTGCGGAAGAGCTCGCGCGCATCTACAGATTCAATAACTTCGCCGGTTGAACGTGCGGTCAGACCGAACTTCTCGCCATTCTCGTATGCGCGCATAAATGCATCGGATACGCGAACTGAGTTATTTGCGTTCTGGTATTGAACAGAGATGATGTCCTTGCCGCCAAGATCCATATCGAATCCTGCGTCGCGAAGGGCGCGAATCTTGTCCTCTTCGCGAACCTTGGTCTCGATGAACTCTTCGATATCTGGGTGATCAACATCCAAAACAACCATCTTTGCAGCGCGACGTGTTGCGCCACCTGACTTGATGGTTCCGGCAGATGCATCAGCACCGCGCATGAAGGAGACCGGACCAGAAGCAGTTCCGCCTGACTTCAATAGCTCTTTGGCAGAGCGAATGCGTGAAAGGTTAAGTCCAGCACCAGAGCCGCCCTTGAAGATCATTCCCTCTTCGCGGTACCAGTTAAGGATGGAATCCATGGTGTCAT
>CAILWW010000075.1 GCA_903838035.1 uncultured Actinomycetes bacterium
AAATAAAGTCGGTCTGTTGTTCTGGAACAAAGCGACCATTTGTCTGTGGTCCATTAAATAAACCTTTGCCAATAAAACCGCCAGAACCAATAGTGATTCGAGATTGGCGAAGTTGATAACCACTTTGTTGTGGGTCAGCATTTGGATCAACGAAAGATTGCAAGCGCTTTACCTGGTACTGATGGATAAATCCGGCTTGAACCGCAACCACACTTCCAAGCACGCCGACTAAGAGCAAGCCAGCCACCCATCTGGTCGGAGCGCCAGATACCGCGATAATTCCAACGACCGCGGCCGCAATAATTAAGATTTCGCCAAGATCTGGTTGCAAAATGATTAGCAGCATTGGAATAACGGCGATTGCTAAAGCTTTAAGCACATCCATACGAGTCGGACTGTCATCCCGGTCGCGGCCTTCCGAGAGAATCATTGCCATTCCAACAATTACAGAAATTTTCGCGAGTTCGGCCGGCTGAATCTGGAAACCGCCTGGAAAGGAAATCCACGAACGCGCACCGTTGACGGTACTTCCGAGTCCTGGGATGAGGACAATAATTAAACCGAGGATTCCAGCGCCGTATAGAAATGGTGTGTAGGCGCGAATCAGACGATAATCAATCAGCGTCGTTCCGTATGCAAGTAGACCGCCGATAATGATGTTCAAGATATGTCGCTTGAGGTAATACTGGGGATCGAGTCCCTGTGATGCAAACCAACTTCTGGTAGCGGCATAAACCAAAAGCGTTCCAATAAGCAACATGGCGGCGACCGAGATATTGAGCCAGCGATCCATGCCTTCTAGGCTCTCGCGAATCTTGCGCGCTTTAAAACTCTTGAGCATGGTCATGGTTTGCCCAGAGTATCGAGTTTGGTATTAATTTTTGGTAATCCAGTCGGAATGCCCTTTGGATAGACGCTGTTCTTTGGATCAGCGCCGCCACCAGAAACTCCAAATATGGCTGAGTAAATATCCTTCACGCCGACGGCAGAAGAGGTAGCACCAAAACCACCTTGGCTGACCACCATCACGACCGCATATTGCGGTTTATCGCTCGGTGCAAAAGATGCATACCAAGAGATGTCATCAAAGGGTGAGCCGTTGGGATTCTTTCCCACAACTTGTCCAGTTCCGGTTTTACCACTGACTGGTACTGGGAAGTTAGCAAAGATTGGAGCGCCGGTACCAATTTGGTTTACCGAACGAAGAGCTTTATGAAGAAATGAGATGGTTTCCGGTGTCGCATCGATATGGCCATTTACCTTTGGCGTGAATTCTTTCACGATTTTTCCATTTGGCGTGACTATCGCCTTTGCTACTTGTGGCTGATAAAGCGTTCCGCCATTGGCGATTGCCGCATAGGCCGAGACCATTTGCAGTGGAGTCATCAAAGTATCGCCCTGCCCGATAGAAAAGTTCACGGCATCGCCGGCGCGAATTACATTTCCATCTGTGCAGTTCTCTTTAGCGATCGCAATTAAAAACGGAGTGAGGTCGGCTTTGCGCGCCTTGGTTTGGAAGTTGCAATAGAAATCCTTATTTTGCAGATAGAAGCGCTCTTTCCAGGCACGATCAGGCAGGCGTCCAGTTGCTTCGCCAGGTAAATCAATCCCGGTTATCTTTCCCAGACCAAAGCTCGCGGCTGCCTTGAAGAAGTAATCGTGAAGACCAGATTTTGGAAATAGTCCGCCATCTCGAACCCATTCGTCATAAGCAATTTGATACCAGATGGTGTCACATGAGACGGCAATCGCGGTCTGCATATTAATTTTACCCTGAGACTTTGCTTCAAAGTTTTTAAAGTACCGATTTCCGATTTTGACCTGTGCCGGACAGTCATATGTGGAATTCATGTTGTACCCAGCTTTGGCTGCGGCAACAACAGAGATAGCTTTGAAAGTTGAGGCCGGCGGAAACATTCCTTGAAGCGGACGTGAGAGCGCCGGGACTCCATTGCTCGCGCTATAGAGAGCTGCTGCTTGCGCAGTTGTCAGACCCTTTTCCCAAATGGTTGGGTCATAAGTTGGCCATGACGCAATTGCCAAGATTGCGCCGGTCTTCACATTCATCACTACTGCAGCACCTGAATCAGCGTGATATCCCTGGGAGCGGGAACGCATTACCGAGGATGCAAGCGCCTTTTCGGTTACGGCTTGCAGCTTGGCATTTATATTTGTTACCAGATTGTCTCCTGGTACCGGCGCGGTATTTCGCGCCTGCGAGGTAATCGATTCTTTTCGGTTAACGATGACGGTCTTAACACCGGGGGTTCCTCGGAGATATTTGTTGTACTGGTATTCAAGTCCGGCCTTGCCAATAACTTCATTTCGATAATAACTTTGATTGGTATTAGCGAGATCTTGTTCTGTTACTGATCCCACATACCCCAAGACGTGCGAGCCATTTTCTCCGGCAAGTGATGGGTAGGAACGAATGGGAACTGATGAGGCATCGATACCTTTAAATTTATCGGCATTCTCCAAAACTTTAAGGGCTTGGGCTTGCGTAGCCGTACGCGTCACCGGAATTGGTTGATATCTCGTTCCGCGCCAACAACCAGTCTTATCCCCTTGCAGAATTTCTCCGCATAAACGAGTCGATCGATATACATCAGCGAAATTCTTGCCAATCAAAGTAGCCACTTTATGCAAGATGGCATCGCCCTTATCTGGCTCTAAATCGATGGTGCTCCGATCAACCGTGATGACCAGGCCTGGTCTATCTACCGCCATCGGAATGCCAGAACTATCAACTATTGCGCCACGGACTGCTGGCGTAACTACATCACGACTTTGAATGCTAAGCGCTGCCGTTTTATAGGCACCGGTATTTGCGATTTGAAGATAGAAAAGTCGACCAAGAAGTGCGAGGAGCAGCGAGGAGACAAGGATTTGAATAAAGATTAGGTTTAAGCGCGAACGTTGATTCATCAACGCTCCCTTGAGGAGAGAGTGGTTGCACGCAAGCGAGTGAGCCCTGGCAGCACCAATGGCGCGAAGAGGAATGTCCAGACCGTGTTGCCGAGGACGACAATGATGTTGTGACCAATAGTTCCATTATCTTCGCCCAACATGGCGCCGGCAATCAATGAGATAGTCAAGGTTAATCCGGAGACAATCGCAACAAAGAGTACAAAGGCGCCAGGTCTAGTGGTGAAGTCTCCGATGCTCTCCCGATTGGTCGCGATGATGTAACCAATAATTGTCATCACTAACGCCCATTGCCCAAATGGTGAATTTGAAGTTGGCGAGAGATCCAAAATTAATCCGCCGATGAATCCAATAATGACTGAACCAGATCTATCTTCCAGCGCCATCAATCCTATGAGAATGGCGAGAAAGAGCGAGAAGCCAGTGACCGGAAAATTGATGCGTGCTATTCCCGCCTCCTGTACGGCAAAGGTGAGCAATAGAAATGCCGAAATAAAGGCGATGCGAGGAAGACTCACTTATTTACCTTTTTTGCTCACCGTGGGAGAGGGAGCGGGAACCACTGTCGTCGAATCTGGCTTCGGTGTTACGTAGACAGTGACCGTTGGTTCAGGTGTGGGAACCAAGGCATTGCGAGGATCATGCCCTGCTCCTTTAGTGATGACTGCTACAACTCCCAGTGAACCCAAGCTTTCAAAGCCGGAAACATCTGCCTCCTGGGTGAGCGAAGCGGAAGAGTTGTTGACTGAGTTAATTTTTCCGACTGGAACACCTGGAACAAATGGTTTATTGCCATCACTGCCAAGCGTTACCAAGACATCGTTCTTTTTAATATCGCCAACTGGGTCGAGGAGTTGAAGTAGGTAGTGGCCATTACCTTGACCGATGACAACACCAACACTGTCCGAGCGGGCCACGCGCACTCCTACCCGAAAAGTTGGATCGGACATCAAAAGCACAACAGATGAAGTGGCAGTAACTTGTTTTACGATACCAATGAGACCGTACGAACCAATCACAGTCATATCTTTGGTGATGCCATCGGAGCTTCCGGCATCGAGCGTGATGGTTTGACTAAAAGTTGAAGCGGAGCCTTTACCGATGACGCGGGCTGCAACGACTGTGTAACCGCCTCGCCCCGCTAAATTAAGCGCGCCACGAAGTTTCTTGAGTTGGCCTTGAATATCTGCGCTGAGAACTAAATCTCGCTTTAGCTTGGCATTCTCTTTTTTAAGGTCATTGAGTTTTGCCTTTGTGCCGCCAAAGTTTTTGATATCGCTGAAGAAATTTCCAACCGGTGAAAAGATTGATGAGAAACCCTCTTGAATCGGGGAGAGAATTGTTTGGGTGGCAGACCTTGATTGCTTGGTCAGACTTACTCCCCGCAAATCAAGTGTGATGAGGAAGAGTGAGGTGACTAATAAAATGACAAGGAGGAGGCGCGAGCGATTGCCCCCTCTACCTGCCATAAATAATCTCCCAGCGAATTAATTATCTATATTTTTTTCCGAATATTGAGTGACGAATTAACGGCGAGGCTCAGAGATAAGTACCTTCTCTAGGGCTTCGAACTCTTCTACACACTTTCCAGAACCTTCCACAACGGCGTGCAGTGGGCGCTCAGATACGTGGATAGGAATTCCAGTTTCGCGACGTAGACGTTCATCGAGTCCACGAAGAAGTGCCCCACCACCGGTGAGCACAATTCCGCGGTTCATGAGATCGCTAGCTAGCTCAGGTGGAGTCTTATCCAAAGTGCTCTTAACTGCGTTGACGATCTGATTGACTGGATCCTCAAGTGCTTTACGAATATCTTCGGCAGAGACGCGAATAATCTTTGGTAGACCAGTAGCGAGGTCGCGACCACGAATTTCAGCATCTGGTTCATCGGGAAGTGGAAAAGCAGAGCCGATAGCCATCTTGATCTCTTCGGCTGTTCGCTCGCCAAGAAGAAGTGAGTATTCGCGCTTAACCCAATCGATAATGGCTTGATCAAGTTCATCTCCGCCGACCCGGATGGAGAGTGCGGTAACGATTCCGCCGAGTGAGATAACAGCTACTTCGGTTGTTCCGCCACCGATATCGACCACCATGTTGCCGGTCGGTTCGTGGATTGGAAGTCCTGCACCGATCGCAGCCGCCATCGGCTCTTCGATGATGTAAACCTTACGTGCGCCGGCTGCATATCCAGCATCTTTTACTGCGCGTTGTTCAACGCCGGTAATTCCAGATGGAACGCAGACCACGATACGTGGCTTGGCCAAATAACGACGACGATGAACTTTCTGAATAAAGTAACGGAGCATGCGCTCGGTGGTATCGAAATCTGCGATCACGCCATCCTTAAGTGGGCGAATGGCAACAATATTTCCTGGAGTACGACCAATCATCTGCTTTGCCTCAAGGCCAACTGCAAGAATTCCGCCGGTGTCCTGATTGACGGCCACAACTGATGGCTCATTCAAAACAATGCCACGACCACGGACATAGACCAAGGTATTTGCAGTTCCAAGGTCAACAGCCATATCTCGGCCGATGAAGGACATGCGATTCGGATTGCTCTTACTCATTCGGGACCTTTCGATTTTTTCTTTCGTGGCGTGCAGGGGGAATTAAAGCTCTGGGAAAAAAATGGCTATCTCACGAGTTGCTGATTCAACTGAGTCAGAACCATGGACGATATTTTGAATAACTTTTGTACCTTGATCGCGAGCCAGATCGCCGCGGATTGTTCCGGGTTCGGCAACGGTGGGATCGGTAACACCGGCAAGTTTTCTAAAGCCTTCGATAACTCGATTACCTTCTGCGACGAGCGCAACGAGCGGACCAGACATCATAAATTCAACGAGTGGTTCAAGAAATGGCTTTCCCTCATGCTCGGCATAATGCTTGAGCAGCAGTGCGCGATCTGCTTGCAACATTCGGAGCGCTACAACTTTGTAACCTTTATGCTCAACGCGGGAGATCACTTCGCCGGTTAAGCCTCGAGCAACGCCATCGGGCTTGACCAAAATAAGGGTTCTTTCGATATTCACCTGGTCAGTCTAATCAATAAATCGGCCAGGCTTAAATGGAGGTTATTTCTGGGTTATTTCTGAGCCTGAGAATCTCTATTCGCGCTATCCCGCTCAGCGATTAGCGCGGCGCGAATCGCCTCACCCTTACGGCCAAAGTAGAAGGCGCAGCCCCAGAGAAATGCAAAGAGAACTCCCATGAAATACATCAACGGAACAACAACTCCGTAAGCAATCATCGCAATTTGAAGTGCGGTACCAATGTACCAACCACGGATATTTTTCATCAGGCCCGCGTTAAGAAGTACTAGCAAGGCAATTAGCCCACCAATTGAAAGAGCCAAAGCTCCGTGCTGATCCATCGCCAGCAAAATTGCAAAACCCATAAGGAGTGATTCCATGGCAAGTACAGCAGAACCGAGAATTCTCATCCACGTGCCTCTTTCATAGCGGTCAGAATATCGCGCGCCTCTCCCGCGGTCACAAAGGAACCTGTAACGATTACGGCAGAGCTACCATCGCTCACCTGATTGACCAAGGAGCATTGCTCGGTGGCATAGGTAATAGCACTCTTCAAGTCGCCCTCTTTGAAGGTTCGCTCGGCGCCGAAAATTTTGATCGCTTCATTGAAGAGCGAATCGGCTGACAAAGCGCGTGGTGAGGAGTTGGTCGTAACAACCAGACGATCAATGACTGGTTCTAACTCTTGCAAAATTCCTCGAACATCCTTGCCCTCAAGAACAGAGAGAACTCCAAATACGCTTTCAAAATCAAATTCGGTGGTGATGGTTTGGGCAAGAGTGTGAGCGCCATGAGGATTATGGGCAGCATCGATAATGACGGTCGGATCGCGATAGATAACTTCCAGGCGACCAGGACTCTCTACATTTCCTAGTGCGGCGCGCAGAACATCATCCGCAAGCTTGACGCCGACAAATGCTTCGACCGCTGCAATAGCGAGAGTTGCGTTGTGTGCTTGATGCAGGCCATGCAGTGGTAGATAAATTTCATCGTAGTTGCCGTGAATTCCATTGACGCTGATGAGTTGGCCGCCGACTGCAAGTTCCCGCTTGGCGAGTGAGAATTCCAGACCTTCGCGAAATGGAATGGCTGACTTTGCAACGATCTCAGCGGTGAGAACTTTTGCTACTTCAACACTTTGCGCAGCCAGCACGACATGAGACTCCGGTTTAATGATTCCGGCCTTAACCGCCGCAATCTCTTCCACGGTCTCGCCGAGAAATTCGGTGTGATCAAGGCCAATCGGAGTAATCACCGATACTGCGCTTGCCACCACATTTGTAGAATCCCAAGCCCCGCCCATGCCGGCTTCAATAACTCCAATATCGACCGGAAATTCGGCAAAGGCAACAAAGGCCAGCGCCGTGAGAACTTCAAAATATGAGAGCGGATGCTCTTGCTTGGAATCAATGAGATCTAAGTAGAGCGCGATGTCGTTATAGGTATGTACAAAATATTCCGCGGGAATCTCATGACCATTGATCGAGATTCGCTCGAGCAGGGTGTGTAAGTGCGGGCTAGTGAATCGACCAGTTCGGTAATCCAATTCCCGAAAGATGGCATCAATCATGCGGGCGACTGAGCTTTTGCCATTGGTTCCCGCAATATGAATGGTGGGATAGGAAAGCTCGGGCGAACCTAGGGCATCGACTAGGGCTGCAACTCGCTCAAGGGTGGGATCAATTTTATTCTCCGGCCAGCGCTTGAGAAGTTCTGCTTCTACAACGGCGAGAAGTTCGAGGTCTTCAGGTGTTGTCATAGAAATTACTTTTTAGGGAGTGCAGCAAGTTGGGCGGTTATGCGCTCGATGTCAGAAGTCGTCTGCGCTAAACGCGCGCGAATCTCTTGCACAACCTCCATTGGAGCCTTGGCCATAAAGCCTTCATTCTCCAGCTTTACCTTTGCGGTCTGGCGATCCTTCTCGGCGGTAGCCAAATCCTTGGTCAAGCGTGCTCGTTCGGCATCAACGTCCACAGCACCGGTCAGATCGAACTCGATCGAAATCTTTCCCACTGAAATATTTGCAGATGCACCAGCATCAACTGGATCCATGCGACAGATTTGGCGTACGGCAGATTCGTAAGCGCCGAGTCCTGCCGCCGCTAAGCCGGAGAACTTTGCTCCGATTCGCGCGGATGTTTTAATTCCCTGATCGCTTCGGAAGCGACGAATCTCTGTTACTAACTCTTGAAGTTGTGCCACAACAGCGAGCGATTCCTCACTGCGTTGTGCGGGATTTGATTGCGGCCAATTAGCTTTTACTAAGGTCTCTCCCCCAGTGAATGCGCACCACAACTCTTCAGTGATAAATGGCATTGCCGGATGCATTAAACGGAGTAGTTGATCGAGCACATGACCAAGTACGCGCGCGGAAGTTGCGGCTGATTCTCCACCTGCGGCAAATGAGGCTTTTGAAAGCTCGAGATACCAATCGCATAGATCATCCCAAGCAAAGTGATAAATAAGTTCACAGGCCTTTGCAAATTCATATTTCTCAAAGAGGCTATCGACTTCGGCAACAGTCTCATCTAATCGAGTAATGATCCATTGATTGATTCCATCCAGATTTTCAAATGCTGGAAGTTCGCCATTGATATTTGCGCCATTCATCATCGCAAAGCGAGTGGCGTTCCACAGCTTGGTGGCGAAGTTACGAGCTCCACCAATCCACTCTTCAGCTAAAGCTTGGTCGGCACCTGGGTTTGCTCCGCGGGCCAAAGTGAAGCGAAGTGCGTCGGATCCATACTTATCCATAAATTCAATCGGATCGACCGTATTACCGCGCGACTTACTCATCTTCTTACCGAAGCGATCTCGCACGAGTCCATGCAGCGCAATGGTGTGGAATGGTGCAACGCCATCCATTGCAAAGAGTCCGAGCATCATCATGCGGGCAACCCAGAAGAACAAGATGTCATAACCAGTCACCAGAACGCTGGTGGGATAGAACTTCTTTACATCGAGCGCGGCATCGGGCCAACCAAGAGTTGAAAAAGGCCAGAGACCAGAGGAGAACCAAGTGTCGAGTACATCTGGATCTTGGGTATATCCAGCTGGAGGAGTTTCGTTTGGACCGCAAACTACAACTTCATCATTTGGTCCGTAATAAACCGGAATCCGATGGCCCCACCACAACTGGCGAGAAATACACCAGTCATGCATATTGTCGATCCAATCGAAATATCTTGGCGACATCTCTTCTGGTTCAATTTTTACTCGGCCATCACGCACGGCATCACCAGCGGCTTTAGCAAGTGGCGCAACCTTTACAAACCATTGCTTAGAAAGGCGCGGCTCGACAGTCGTGTCGCAGCGCGAGCAGTGTCCAACGGCGTGAACATATGGTCGCTTCTCGGCCACAATGCGCCCCATCGCACGAAGCTCTTCTACAACTTCCTTGCGAGCAACAAAGCGATCCATGCCATCAAAGCGAGTGCCGGAGTTAGCCATAACGCCATGCTCATTCATGATGATGGGCATGTCGATTCCATGTCGAGTCGCCATCTCAAAGTCATTGGGGTCATGAGCGCCAGTTACTTTAACCGCGCCAGTTCCAAACTCTGGATCAACAAGCTCATCGGCAATGATTGGGATCATTCGATTTACGAGTGGAAGCAGAACGCTCTTGCCGATCATGTGCTTATAACGTTCATCTTCTGGGTGCACAGCAACTGCGCCATCGCCCATCATTGTCTCGGCGCGAGTTGTTGCCACAACAATGGAAAGCTCGTCATCGCCGTAACGAACTTGGACGAACTCGCCAGCATCATCGCTGTGCTCTACCTCAATATCCGAGAGCGCGGTCAAACAACGGGGGCACCAGTTAATAATTCGCTCGGCACGATAAATAAGTCCGGCATCATAAAGGCGCTTAAATATTTCAAGAACAGCTTTAGATAATCCCTCATCCATCGTGAATGCTTCGCGGGACCAATCAACCGAGTCACCAAGGCGCTTCATCTGACCGAGGATTGCACCGCCGGATTCGGCCTTCCATTCCCAAACTTTTTCCACAAACTTTTCGCGACCAAGGTCATGACGGGAAAGTCCTTGCGCGGCTAATTGTTTTTCAACAACGTTTTGGGTCGCGATACCTGCGTGATCCATTCCTGGAAGCCAGAGAGCCTCAAAGCCCTTCATGCGCTTCATGCGAATCAAGATGTCTTGCAGGGTGTGATCAAGTGCGTGACCAATATGGAGTGAGCCCGTGACATTTGGCGGTGGAATAACGATGGTGAATGGTGGTTTAGATGAAGTTGCATCAGCGGTGAAATATCCCGCATCCAGCCACTTCTGATAAAGCGGTGCCTCGATATCGGCCGGCGAGAAAGTCGCAGCTAGGTCTAACTCTTTCTTCTCGCTCATAACGGCTTAGTCTAGATGAAGTTAAGCGCTCTTCTCGTCACCGGACTTATCGCCCTTATCCGCCTTCTCTGCGCGCGATGTGCGCTTTGGCCCACCGGCAGCGCGATTTACATAGGTCGGAGCAGCCTCTTTATTTACCGCTTCTGGAGTTACGAGAACCTTTTCAATCTCGGGCTTTGAAGGAATCTCGTACATCACAGCGAGCAGAGTCTCTTCCATTATTGCGCGAAGTCCACGAGCGCCGGTGCCACGCTTGATTGCTAGATCTGCAACTACTTCGAGCGCTTCAGGTGTGAATTCAAGTTCTACTCCATCGAGTTCAAAGAGTTTTTGATACTGCTTAACAAGTGCATTCTTCGGCTCGGTCAAGATCTGCATCAGCGCTGGGCGATCGAGATTTTCTACGCTAGTCAAAATTGGGAGACGACCGATGAACTCTGGAATCATTCCAAACTTCAAAAGATCTTCTGGCATTACATCGGCAAAGATATCTGTCTTGACTTCGGTATCGACCGATTGCAGCATCGCATTAAATCCAACGCCTGCCTTGCCTTTACGGTTTTCGATAATCTTCTCAAGGCCCGCGAATGCTCCGCCGACAATGAAGAGGATATTTGTGGTGTCGATTTGCAAGAATTCTTGATGAGGGTGCTTGCGGCCACCTTGAGGTGGAACTGAAGCCGTTGTTCCTTCAAGAATCTTGAGCAGGGCTTGTTGTACGCCCTCGCCAGATACATCTCGAGTAATGGATGGGTTCTCGGCTTTCCGGGCGACCTTATCGATCTCGTCGATATAGATAATTCCAGTCTCGGCCTTCTTCACATCAAAATCCGCGGCTTGAATAAGTTTAAGCAGAATATTTTCAACATCTTCACCGACATAACCAGCTTCGGTCAAGGCGGTGGCATCAGCAATCGCAAAAGGAACATTGAGCATTCGCGCCAATGTTTGAGCGAGGAAGGTCTTACCGCAACCGGTTGGTCCAAGAATCAAAATGTTGGATTTAGAGAGTTCGACCGCATCTTCCCGCTTTGATTCTCCGGCTTGAACTCGCTTGTAATGGTTATAGACCGCAACGGAGAGTGACTTCTTTGCGCGATCTTGCCCGATCACATATTGATCAAGGAACTCGCATATCTCTTGCGGCTTAGGAAGTTCTTGAAGTCCAAGGGTGTTGGTCTCCTGGAGTTCTTCAATGATGATCTCATTACAGAGGTCGATGCACTCGTCGCAGATATATACACCTGGACCAGCAATTAACTTCTTGACCTGCTTTTGGGTCTTTCCGCAGAAAGAACACTTGAGGAGATCGCCACTTTCACCAATGCGCGTCGTCATGGGATAAGAGTAAGAGCCAGACCATTTTCATGGGCTGGCTCTTAGCGTGGATTTTGTTCGCTTATAGGCGAATTAACGGTGGTGGATTACTTGTTCGCACTCGCCTTACGGCTTACGAGAACTTGGTCGATCAAGCCATACTCAACCGCTTCTTGAGCAGTAAGAATCTTGTCGCGTTCGATATCGCGCGTGATCTCTTCATGGCTCTTGGTTGTGTGATGAGCGAGCATGGACTCCAAGAGAGAGCGCATACGCATAATCTCTTTGGCCTGGATCTCGATATCAGAACCTTGTCCGCCACCCTCTGAATAAGGTTGGTGAATCAAGATGCGTGCATGTTCGAGCGCCATACGCTTTCCTTTTGCACCACCAGCAAGAAGTACGGCTGCGGCAGATGCTGCTTGGCCGAGGCAGATGGTCATGACATCAGGACGAACAAATTGCATGGTGTCATAAATTGCGGTGAGCGCAGTGAATGAACCACCAGGTGAGTTGATGTACATAATAATGTCGCGATCTGGATCCATAGATTCCAGAGTCAAGAGTTGTGCCATCACATCGTTAGCAACAGTGTCATCGATAGGTTGGCCCAAGAAAATGATGCGCTCTTCAAAGAGCTTTGTGTAAGGGTCGAGGCGCTTGTAACCGTATGCGGTCTTCTCTTCAATAGTAGGAAGAACGTAGCGGCTGGTGAGCTCGCCCGGATTCATTCCAGAGCCCATTCCGGAAGTCATTGGGTTGAAAGTACTCATGCTGTTCCTCCGCTTCCTGAAACCTGTCCGGCTGAGCGAACAACGTGATCAACAAAACCGTATTCCTTCGCCTCTTCTGCAGTGAACCAACGATCGCGATCTGAATCGGCTTCGATGGTCTCTGCTTTCTGGCCAGTGTGGAAGGAGATGAGTTCTGCCATCTTCTTCTTGGTGAACGACATTTGTTCGGCTTGAATCTTGATATCGGATGCAGTTCCACCGATGCCACCAGAAGGTTGGTGCATCATGATGCGAGCATGTGGAAGGGCGTAACGCTTTCCAGCGGCGCCTGCACAGAGAAGGAATTGACCCATCGATGCCGCAAGACCCATCGCAACAGTTGCGACATCATTCTTGATGTATTGCATGGTGTCATAAATCGCCATACCGGCTGAGATAGATCCGCCCGGTGAGTTGATGTACAAGAAAATATCTTTATCTGGATCTTCAGCAGCAAGAAGCAAGAGCTGCGCGGAGATCGCATTGGCCATTGAATCTTCAACGACTGATCCGAGAAAAATAATGCGTTCGCGAAGTAGGCGTTGGTACACCTGGTCGTCGAGTCCGCCGCCACCCATAGGTGCCGCGAGTTGCGGAGTAATGAGATCCACTAAATCCTCCTGCTGATGGGTACGAGTTATTTCGTTACAGAGACAGTAACAATCTTTAGGGCAAATTGCTTCCGCAAATAGCCCGCTTTATGCGGGGAGCGCGTTCGCTATAAGAGAAGTCTTGGGCGAATTGGTTAAGGCTTATTCAGCGGCTGATTCAGGAGCTGCCTGCTTTGGCGCAAGTGCTTCTAGATCTACTGGCTTGCCGGACTTGGTAACGACCTTTACGCGGCCGAGTACCTGGGCAAGTGCCTTTGCGCGAGCAACTTCCGCAATCATGGTCTGAACTTGGCCAGCCTCAGAGACTTCTTTGATGAATTGATCTGGGGTCATGCCATAACGAGATGAAGCACGAACTAAATATTCGGTTAATTCAGTTTCGTTGACGGAGATCTGCTCGGCATCGATGATGTTGTCGAACAAGATTTCTTGGGTCAGAGATTTTGTGGTGGATTCAATAACTTCCGCACGATGGGTCTCATCATCCAAGCGACCTTCGCCTTCAAGGTGGGCGTTGACTTCTTCATCAATGATGTTCTGTGGCAATGGAATTTCAACAGATGAAATTAACTTCTCGACCAAGATATCGCGGGCATGTGCACCTTGCTCGAGGTGCTTAACGCGCTCGAGACGAGTTTGAACATCTGCCTTGAGTTCGGCAATGGTCTCGAATTCGGAGGCGAGCTTTGCAAAATCATCATTGAGTTCAGGAAGTTCGCGATACTTCACTGACTTAACGGTGACATCGACGGCGCCCTTCTCATCATCTTTCTGTCCAACAAGTTGGGTATCAAAGCGCTTTGATTCGCCGACCTTGAGACCAGCAAGTGCCTCATCAAGTCCATCAACCATGCGGTTAGTGCCTACTTCGTAAGAGATGTCGTTAGCTTCGCCGCCTTCAACGGGCTCGCCATTAATTGTTGCTACGAGATCGATGGTGACAAAGTCGCCAGTCTCGACCGCTTTCTCAACGGTGTGCAAAGTTCCAAAGCGAGCGCGAAGTGCATCCACTTGCTCGTTTACTTCAGCATCAGAAACAACAACATCTTCTACTTCAATGGTCATCTCAGAAAAGTTTGGAAGTTTAAGTTCTGGACGTACATCTACCTCAGCGGTAAATGAGAGCG
>CAILWW010000076.1 GCA_903838035.1 uncultured Actinomycetes bacterium
GCCTTCACCCGGACAAAGCGAACATTAGATTCGGTGAAAGCTTTAGAACCCATTCTCACAATCAATCCAACATATGAAGCTCCCCACCAGAAGATTGCAGAAGAGCGCTGCGAAATTGTAATCAGCCAAGCGCGGCCGATTGTTGAAAATCGAAGCCTTCCCGCATTTAATGGAATTGCATCACCGGGCCACCCTTTGGTGATTATGGGTAAGAGCGGGTTAGGAAAGTCGTCTCTCTTTAATGCGATATTAGGATTTGTCGACTTCACTGGTGAGATCGCCATAAATGGCGTTCCGGTGAGAGAATTAGATACTCAGTCAATATCAGTTCTCTTGCAAGATGATTATTTATTCAATACTTCTATCCGCGAAAATCTCAAAATTGCATCTCAGGAGATAACGGACCAAGAAATCATGGAAGTTTTGAAAGAGGTAGAACTTGATTCGCTTCTATCCTCACTTCCACTAGGGTTAGATACGATTGTGGGAAGTTTCGGATATAACTTCTCTGGTGGCGAGAAGCAGCGAATAAAGTTGGCCCGCGTGCTCCTGCGCAAGAGTCCGATCTATTTATTAGACGAACCATTTGAATTCCTGGACCCTTCCCAGGCCAACCGTATAGCTATGAATTTATTATCATTGCTAGGCAAAAGCACATTGGTCATCGTTTCTCATTTACCGCTACCCTTGGAATCATGAATAACTCCGAAGAGTATGAAGGACGCAAGCACGATGTAAAGACGCCTGATGCCTTGGCGGAATTTATGTCGCGCGGCTGGCTCCCAACTCCGCTGGAAGGTGTCACGCCAATTGAGTCACTCAGCTTCTTTGTATCAAGGCGCGAGAAACTTTCGAAGCAGTATCAAGGAATTCGCCTGATCATTCCTTCCGGCGGACTCAAAGTTCGCAGCAATGACACCGATTTTCGCTTTCGTCCGCATTCAGAGTTCATTTGGTTAACCGGTATCTCAGCAAGTGATGCTGCGCCAGATTCTGTTCTTATTCTCGAACCAGAAGGCGATTCTCATCAAGCACTTCTCTTTGTCCGACCTCGTGATTCCAGAGAAGAAGACGAAGGCTTCTATCGCGACGCCAGATACGGAGAGTTTTGGGTTGGCCGCAGGCTAACACTTGATGAAACTTCAAAGCGGTATGGCATGGAGGCTCGTCATATTGAAAGCCTTAGCGATTTCCTCGCTAATACTTGTGAGACTTTCGCCCTGCGCGGTTTAAATGAAGTGGTTGATGAAAAGGTTGAGAAGCGAAAGAAGAAGGATGCAGAACTTGCCTCGATTCTCTCCGCAATGCGCCTGATTAAAGATGGCTATGAAGTAGCGGAGATGCAGAAGGCGATCAACTCCACGCTGCGCGGATTTGCTGACATGGTTAGGGTTTTTCCAGCAGCCATTGGCGTTAAGCGTGGTGAGCGAATTATTGAGAGTGCATTCTTTGGCCGCGCTCGTCTTGAAGGCAATGACTTGGGGTATCAGACAATCGCTGCATCTGGGTCTCATGCATGTGTTCTTCATTGGGTTCGCAATGATGGCGAAGTTAAGCCCGGTGAACTCATTTTGATCGACGCCGGTATTGAAATCGATTCTTTTTATACGGCCGACATCACACGAACCCTTCCTATAAATGGAAAGTTTTCGCCGGCACAACGTAAGTTGTACATGCTCCTCCTCGATGCCCAACGCGCAGCAATGGCTATGGTTAAGCCCGGCGTGAAATTTCGCGATGTAAATAAGGCGGCGCAAGAAGTCCTCGCTAAGGGTTTCGAAGAGATGGGTGTACTTCCTATCTCTGCCGAAGAATCTATGAAGCCAGAGAATGGGCTGCATCGTCGATGGTCACTGCATGGCACTAGTCATATGGTCGGCCTTGATGTTCATGATTGCGCGCAGGCGCGAGATGATCAATATATTGATGGTGTTTTAGAAGCAGGAATGATTTTGACCGTTGAACCGGGTTTATATATTCAACCCGATGACGAGCTCTTCCCGCCTGAATTTCGTGGAATCGGAATTCGAATTGAAGATGATGTCTTAGTCACCGAAACCGGTCACCGAAATCTCTCTGCTGCGCTCCCGAGCCACCCAGATGAGATTGAGGTTTGGATGGCGAATTTACTTCGCTAGATAAACTCCAAAAGCCGCGGCGCTGATGCCTAGTACAAGGGTTAAAGCCAAATAGGTAATTGCCTTCAAGCGATGGAGATCTTTCAACAATCGGTGTTCTTCGATAGCAAACGTTGACCAGGTCGTAAATGCGCCAGCAAAACCGGTACCAATAATTAGCGCCCAATGGTTATCGCTGTTGATCATCAGACCAAGTACGAAGGAGCCTGCGGTATTGATTCCGAGTGTTTCGACCGGAATGAGTGAGCGATGGAGTTTCTTTACTTCGCGATCAATGAGGTATCGAGCAGGTGCTCCTAAACCCGCACCAAGGGCTACTAGTAACGCTCTCATTTGACCCAACGATTCTTCAGCGCCTCATGCGCGACAAAAACAAGGAGATATGTTCCGATAATTGAAGCGAGCGCATATGTAATCGCCGTTGCATATTGTTGGTGTGCAAAGTATTGATCCATCTTCAAGGCAAATGCCGAGTAGGTAGTAAATCCTCCGCAGAACCCAGTTGCTATCGCCGGCCGCCACCACCACTTTGGAGATTTATGATCTTTGAAGTAAATCAAGGCGATGATGAGAATAGTGGAACCGGTGTAATTAACGAGCAGCGTTGCCCATGGAAATCCTTTTTCGGAGAATCCTAAGGAGATGAGCCATCTAGCAAGGGATCCAACAATTCCACCGAGCGATACAACAACTACGTTTTTCAGAACATACTCCGCTTGATAAAGAGCTTGTTGAGAATCGATGAGACGATGCTGATGATTAACGAAGCAACGAGAGCGTATCCAAAATTCTTCACATCAAGAGCGCTGCTCCAGCGGGAGGTAAGCATCAACATTGCGGCGTTAATGACAAAGCTAAAGAGACCGAAGGTGAGCAGGACCGCAGGGAGCGTAAGAAGTTTGAGGAGCGAACCAATAAAGGTATTGATTACTCCAAAGAGGAGCGCGACCCAAAGGTAGGTCCAAAACCCACCATTGATTTTTATTCCGGAGAGAAAAGCAGTGGCTACCCAGAACGCCAGAGCCAATATGCCTAAGCGTCCAAGTAGCCTCATGCCTTAAAGAATACCTTCACGCTTTCTGATTTTGGAGCCCAACCAGCGAACTGGGTCATATTTCTCATCAACCACACGCTCCTTCATAGGAATGATGGCGTTATCGGTGATGCGGATATGTTCTGGACACACTTCAGTACAGCACTTGGTGATGTTACACATTCCTAAGCCGTGATCTTCTTGAGCGGTCTTCTTGCGGTTGCGCAAGATATCTAGTGGGTGCATATCGAGTTCGGCGATACGGATAAAGAAGCGAGGTCCAGCAAAGGACTTCTTATTCTCTTCGTGATCGCGAATAACGTGGCAAGTGTTCTGGCACAAGAAGCATTCGATGCACTTGCGGAACTCTTGGCTGCGCTCGACATCGATCTGCTCCATACGAGGCTCGCCTGGCTTCATGCCAACTGGTGGCTCAAAAGCAGGAACTTCCATCGCCTTCTTATAGTTGAAGGAGACGTCGGTGACGAGATCTTTGATAACTGGAAATGCGCGAAGCGGAGTGATGGTGACGGTCTCATCTTCTTCAAATGAACCCATCTGAGTCATACATGCAAGGCGAGGCTTGCCGTTGATCTCCATTGAGCAAGAGCCGCACTTACCAGCTTTGCAGTTCCAGCGAACTGCGAGATCGTTCATCTGCTCGGCTTGAACACGGTGAATGACATCAAGGACAACTTCGCCCTCGTTGGCATCAACAGTGACGTTTTGTAATCCACCATCAGTGGAGTTACCGCGCCAGATGCGTAGGTTTACTTTGCGGGCCATTAGTTGGAACCACCCTTCGCCATCTCTTCTGGAGTCATATATTTCTCGAGTTCGTGTGGATCAAAGAGATCAAAGAGCTCTTTTGGAATTACTGGTAGCGCTTGCGCCTTAACATTTACTTGTGTTCCATCAAATGAACTGATGTGGTTTACCTGACGCCACTTCGAGCTCATCTCTGGGAAGTCATCACGAGTATGTCCGCCTCGAGATTCTTCGCGCAATAGCGCTGATTTCGCGGTTGACTCTGCGACCAAGAGCATATTGTCGAGGTCGAAGGCTAAGTGGAAACCAGGGTTGAAGGTGCGATCTCCAGAGACAGTCACTTGCGAAGCGCGACGACGAATATCTGCAATCTTGGTGATTGCCTCTTCAATCTCGCTCTTGGTGCGAATAATTCCGACCAAGTTGTGTGTGACTTCTTGAAGTTCTTGATGGAGTGCATATGGATTCTCGCCACCAGAACGCTTAAATGGAGCTTCGATACGCTCTGCCGCCTTTGCGATTGTGGCATCAGAGACTGGGTTAGCGCCATTGTTCTTTACATATTCAACTGCGCCCATTCCTGCGCGACGACCGAATACCAAAAGATCTGAGAGTGAGTTGCCGCCGAGGCGGTTTGAACCGTGCATTCCACCGGCTACTTCGCCAGCGGCATACAGTCCAGGAACACCAATTGCTGCAGCGGTATCTGGTTCTACTTCAACGCCACCCATTACATAGTGACAGGTAGGGCCAACTTCCATTGCTTCTTTGGTGATATCTACGCCAGCAAGTTCATAGAACTGGTGCCACATAGATGGCAGGCGCTTCTTAATAACTTCGGCAGATAGTCGCTTGGATACATCGAGGAAGACGCCACCATGCTCGGTGCCGCGGCCAGCCTTAACTTCAGAGTTAATTGCGCGCGCTACTTCATCACGTGGCAGCAACTCTGGTGGGCGGCGGTTGTTATCTTGATCTGTGTACCAACGATCTGCTTCTTCCGCAGTTGTTGCATACTTATCTTTAAATACATCTGGGATGTAGTTGAACATGAAGCGTTCGCCCTTGTTGTTGGTGAGAATTCCACCTTCACCACGAACTGATTCAGTTACTAAAATTCCGCGAACTGATGGCGGCCAAACCATTCCGGTTGGGTGGAATTGCAAGAACTCCATATCCTTCAAGTTTGCGCCGGCCTTCAATGCGAGCGCATGGCCATCGCCGGTGCCCTCCCATGAGTTGGAGGTAATTTTAAATGTCTTACCGACTCCACCTGTTGCAATGACGACAGCTGGGGCTTCGAAGATGACATCCTTGCCAGTCTCGCGATAGTAACCGTAGACGCCGGCAACTTTGCCATTCTCTTTGAGAATATCTGTGACAGTTAGTTCAGCAAAGACTTTGATGTATGACTCGGCATCACCGTGATCGCGAGCATCCTTCTGTTGCATTGCAACGATGCGCTGTTGCATGGTGCGAATAAGTTCGAGACCGGTACGGTCACCGACGTGAGCTAGACGTGGGTATTCGTGGCCACCGAAGTTGCGCTGTGAAATCTTGCCCTCTTTTGTTCTATCAAAGAGCGCGCCCCACATTTCGAGTTCCCAGATGCGATCTGGTGACTCTTTGGCGTGAAGTTCTGCCATGCGATAGTGGTTAAGGAATTTTCCGCCGCGCATTGTGTCGCGGAAGTGAACCATCCAGTTGTCATTGTCATTGACGTTACCCATTGAGGCAGCTGCGCCGCCTTCTGCCATAACAGTGTGGGCCTTGCCGAAGAGTGACTTGCAGATGATTGCTACACGTAGTCCAGCTTCGCGTGCTTCCACGGCCGCACGAAGTCCTGCGCCGCCTGCACCAACTACAACTACGTCGTACTTATGACGTTCTAAAGAAGTGCTCATGAATATCCTTTAAAAGAAGTAGAAGTTAGAAATTGCGCCGGATGAAACTTGACGTACATACAAGTCGGCAAGTGCTACGCCGAAGAGTGAGATCCAAGCAAAGTTCTGGTGCTTGTGGTTCAAGACCGAAACGATGGTCCAAGCCTTGTAACGAATTGGGTGCTTCGAGAAGTTACGTAGACGACCACCAACGGTGTGACGGCAGGTGTGGCAAGAAGCTGAGTACAACCAGAGGAAGGTTGCATTTGCAACGAGTACCAATGTTCCTACTGACATGTGGCCCCACTGCTTATCGGCATTACGGAAAGCCAGAATTGCATCAGCAGTTAGGAGAACGTTGAAAACTAATCCGGCATAGAAGAACCAGCGATGCGCGTTCTGGAAAATTAAAGGCTTCTTCGTCTCGCCGGTGTACTTTGCATGTGGTTCTGCAACGGCACATGCTGGTGGTGAGAACCAGAATGAACGGTAGTAAGCCTTGCGGTAGTAGTAGCAAGTCATACGGAAACCGAGTGGGAAAATCAAAATGAGAAGCGCTGGTGAAAGCGTCA
>CAILWW010000077.1 GCA_903838035.1 uncultured Actinomycetes bacterium
GAGGCCGCATCGTAGAAATTTATGGACCTGAATCCTCAGGTAAGACAACCGTGGCACTTCACGCTATCGCCAACGCCCAGCGCGCTGGTGGTATCGCCGCCTTTATCGATGCAGAGCATGCCCTCGATCCTGAGTATGCGCGCAAGCTCGGCGTTGATATCGACGCACTCCTTGTCTCCCAGCCTGATACCGGTGAGCAAGCACTGGAGATCATGGATATGTTGGTCCGCTCCGGCGCCATCGATGTCATCGTCGTTGACTCCGTTGCTGCACTTACACCTCGTGCTGAAATTGAAGGCGAGATGGGTGATTCACATATGGGTCTCCAAGCTCGCTTGATGTCGCAAGCGCTTCGTAAAATCACTGGTGCGCTTCACAACTCCAACACCACTGCCATCTTCATCAACCAGCTCCGCGAGAAGATTGGTGTCTTCTTTGGAACTCCTGAAACCACCACAGGTGGTAAGGCGCTCAAGTTCTACGCCTCAGTTCGTATGGATATCCGTCGTATCGAAACTCTCAAAGATGGCCAAGATGCGGTTGGAAACCGTACCCGCGTCAAAGTCGTCAAGAACAAGATGGCTCCACCCTTCAAGCAAGCTGAATTTGACATCATCTACGGTGTTGGAATCTCTCGCGAAGGCTCACTTATCGATCTCGGCGTAGATGTCGGAGTCGTAAAGAAGGCCGGAGCTTGGTACACCTACGAAGCTGATCAGCTTGGACAAGGTAAGGAGAATGCACGCCAATTCCTTATCGATAATCCAGATCTCGCCAACGATATTGAGTCAAAGATTCGCGCACATTATGTGCCGGTCGCCATTGACCCAGAACTCGTTGCCGCAATCGATGAAGCAACTTCAGAGGTTGATTTCTAATTAGCAAGCACCAAGAAGTAGAAGCAGATCCCTACTCCA
This sequence comes from uncultured Actinomycetes bacterium, assembly GCA_903838035.1. Taxonomy (GTDB): domain Bacteria; phylum Actinomycetota; class Actinomycetes; order Nanopelagicales; family Nanopelagicaceae; genus AAA044-D11. The sequence goes on from CAILWW010000077.1 coordinate 918, forward strand.
CCTCATATGAGGCGGCCCAGACGATTGCACTTCATGCACTCGCACCACGGGCCAGGAGTAGGGCCGAGCTTCATGCCTTGCTGCTTAAGCGAGAGATTTCAGAGGAGATTGCCTCCTCGGTTCTCGACAATCTTGAGCTACAAGGTTTACTCAATGATTTGGAGTTCGCGGGGCTCTGGGCCGAGTCCCGTGTTCGCCAGAAGAAGTTATCGAAAAGAGTTATTGCCAGCGAACTTCGAGTTAAAGGCGTTGCCCAAGATATTATCGAAGAGACCATAAATGGGATTGATGACGAAGATGAGTACCAGATGGCCTTTGCCCTGGCAGAGCGTAAATACCGCTCCTGCTCTCACCTTGATCCAGATGTTATCTATCGCCGAATCTCGGGGTTAATGGCGAGAAAAGGCTTTGGCCACAACATCACCTCACGCATAATGCGTGAATTGCTCGCCAGCTAAAGCCATCTACGATTGGCCAGTGGCCAGAACCTTTGTAGTTGAGACATATGGATGTCAGATGAATGCGCACGATACCGAGCGCATCGCTGGGCTTCTCCTCGACGCCGGTTATGAGCAGGCACTTGTCGGCAGCGAACCAGATTTAGTTGTCTTTAATACCTGCGCTGTCCGCGAAAATGCTGATAACAAACTCTATGGAAATCTCTCCTTCTTAGCCCCGCGCAAAAAATCAGATCCCGGATTTCAAATTGCCGTCGGTGGTTGCATGGCGCAGAAAGATCAAGAATCGATTATTAAACGTGCTCCATATGTAGATGTGGTCTTTGGAACTCACAATATCGGCTCACTTCCTGCTCTTCTTGAGCGCGCACGCATCGAGGAAGAATCTCAAGTAGAGATAAAAGAATCACTCGAACACTTTCCCTCCACTCTTCCCGCCCGTCGCCACTCAGCCTTTAGCGGCTGGGTCTCGGTCTCTGTGGGATGCAATAACACCTGCACCTTTTGTATCGTGCCAACTCTGCGCGGAATTGAAAAGGATCGGCCTGCTACCGATATTTTGAATGAGGTAAAGGCACTTGTCGATCAAGGTGTCATAGAAATAACTTTGCTGGGACAGAACGTCAATGCCTATGGCGTTGATTTTGGCAAACGCGGAGCTTTTGCCGAGCTGCTCCATGATTGTGCAAGCATTTCAGGGTTAGAACGAATTCGATTTATGTCTCCGCATCCTCGTGATTTCACCGATGATGTAATCCAAGCAATGGCAGCCAATTCCAATGTAATGCCGCATCTTCATATGCCATTGCAATCTGGAAGTGACAAGGTGTTGCAGGCAATGCGTCGTTCCTATCGCCGCGATCGATACTTGGGAATCATCGAAAAAGTTCGCGCTGCAATGCCACACGCCACGATTACCACCGACATCATTGTCGGCTTTCCGGGCGAGAGCGATGAAGATTTTGCCCAGACAATGAGCCTTGCCACAGAGGCAAAGTTCTTAGCGGCTTACACCTTCCAATATTCCAAGCGACCTGGTACGCCAGCGGCCACGATGCCGGATCAAATCAGCGACGCTTTGATGAAGGAGCGCTACACCGCACTTCATACGCTGCAGCAAGAGATTTCACATGAGGTAAATAAGGCTGTGATCGGCCATGAATTAGAAGTTCTTGTCGCTGACCATGTTGGCCGCCATGACAGCGAACGGGCGCGCATGACCGGGCGAGCTAAAGATTTCCGACTTGTGCATTTTGGTGTGGATGCAACAAGCGCCCCGCGAATTGGTGATGCAGTCACCGTTAAAATTACTGAGGCTTCACCCAACTTTGTGGTGGCAGATGGCTTGCCGCTCTCTGTTCGTAAGACCGCTGGCGGCGATGCTCATGAACGTCGGATGGCGGAGAGTGGTCCGACTCTGATCATGGTTGGAATGCCAACTTTGGCCTCATTAAAGGCTCGTCAATAAGTGCCAGAGCTGCTCGTTATTGCAGGTGCAACTGCCACAGGTAAGAGTGAGATTGCGATTGCGGTTGCGCAAGAGATTGGCGCCGAGATTGTTAACGCAGATTCGATGCAGGTATATAAAGGGATGGATATTGGAACTGCAAAACTATCGCTTGCCGAACGTCAAGGCGTACCTCATCACCTGCTAGATCTGGTTGATGTCGCAACCGATGTGACGGTGGCTTGGTATCAGGAAATTGCGCGCGCCAAAATTGATGAGTTGATGGCGGCAGGTAAGTCTGTTGTTGTGGTCGGCGGAACTGGTTTTTATATTAAGGCAATCTTGGATGACCTCAATTTTCCCGAGACCGATCCGCTAGTACGTCAGAAACTGAGCGATGAGGCGGAGAGAATTGGCGCAGCAGCCATGCATGCACGTCTTGCCACCCTTGATCCAGCAGCAGCGCTAGCGATTCCGGCAGAGAATGTGCGGCGAGTAGTACGGGCACTTGAGGTCATTGAAATTACTGGCAAGCCTTTCACTGCTAATTTGCCGCGCGAAGCTTCGACGAGATACCCAAAAGCTAAGCAATTCGGATTGCAGATGGAGCGGGAAACTTTAGATAGCCGCATCGATGCCAGAGTTGAACGAATGTGGTCGCAGGGGTTTGTTGATGAGGTGGAAGTTCTCATAAATCATGGATTGCTTGAGGGCAAGACGGCAAAGGCAGCAATTGGCTATTCCCAAATCATTGCGATGAAACATGGCGAAATCTCAGAAGCGGCTGCCAAGGCCGATACCGCCCTTGCTACCCGCCAATATGCCCGCCGGCAAGAGACGTGGTTTACCCGCGATGACCGGATTAATTGGATTGCACCGGCTGATACCCACGTGCGACTTTCAAACATCATGGCTGCGCTTTAAACACTATTATCAATTCATGATTGCCACCTACGGACACGGGACAGAGAATGATTTTCTCCTCATTTTCGATCCCGAAAATCAGCACGACTTAACTTCATCGCAAGTTGCCGCTATGTGTAATCGCAGCACCGGGCTTGATACCGATGGCCTTATCCGCATCATTAAACGCGATGGCAAATGGTTCATGGATTATCGAAATAATGATGGTTCGGTGGCCGAGATGTGCGGTAACGGTATTCGCGTGATGGCTAAATATTTAATTGAGAAGGGTCACCAACCCGCGGGCATCTTCGCCATCAATACTAGAGCGGGGATGAAATATCTGGCCGCGCCAGAAGAAGGCGATATCTCGGTAAATCTTGGGGCTGTCCAAGAGATATATGGGGAGATTGAAGTTGCCGCCAATGGCCATCGCTGGAGTGGGTACAACATCAACGTTGGAAATCCTCACGCCGTCGTATTTGTGGATGATGTAAAGGATGCCGGAGATTTACTAGAAGCGCCGGTCGTCACTCCAGAAGATGAGTATCCAGATGGCGTCAATGTTGAGTTTGTGCAATTTCTGGGGAATGGCGAGATTGCGATGCGAGTTTTTGAGCGTGGCGTTGGCGAGACTCGCTCCTGTGGAACTGGGACCTGTGCGGTCGCACTAGCTGCGACTTTGAAGAAAGGCCAACGGCTACCAGCTAGATGGATTATTAATCCGCCCGGGGGAAGATTGGTCGTCGATATCGATCCCCATAGCAATGCCACGCTAATTGGACCGGCGGTCATTCTTGAAGATCACGATGTAAGTAAGTATTTGTGAGCAAGAAAGATAACTCTCCTAGCGAGCCGCTAGATATAGATATTGATACTCTGCTTGCCGAATCTGCACGCATCGCAGCCGAATACGACGCTTCGGAAAGTAGCGCCGATGATTTTGAGTCCAACCAACATGATCTGCAAGATCGACAGGCGCTCCGCCGCGTTGCCGGGCTCTCCACCGAACTAGAAGATATCTCTGATGCCGAATATCGACAGTTGCGATTGGAGAAAGTTGTACTCGTTGGAGTCTGGACTGAGGGCACAATTACCGATGCCGAAAATTCGCTCAAAGAACTCTCAGCGCTAGCGGAAACGGCCGGCTCACAAGTTCTCGATGGTTTGATACAGCGTCGAGATAAGGCAGATCCAGCAACATATATTGGATCTGGAAAAGTAGTTGAACTTCGTCAGGTAGTCGTAGCTACTGGCGCAGATACCGTTGTCTGCGATGGCGAGCTCTCGCCTTCGCAACTTCGTAATCTAGAACAAAAAGTTAAAGTAAAAGTTATTGACCGCACAGCTTTGATTTTGGATATTTTCGCCCAGCATGCAAAGAGTCGTGAAGGTAAGGCTCAAGTGGAACTCGCTCAGATGACCTACTTATTGCCACGTCTGCGCGGATGGGGCGATTCGCTTTCCAGGCAGGCTGGTGGAATTGGTGGCCGCGGCCCTGGTGAAACCAAGATCGAGACCGATCGTCGTCGCATTAACGACAAGATGGCGAAGTTGCGTAAAGAGATTAAAGAGATGAAAGTTGCGCGGGATACCAAGCGCCAAGAACGTACTCGACATCAAATCCCATCGGTTGCGATTGCCGGATATACGAATGCTGGTAAATCCTCGCTCATGAATCGTTTAACTGGTGCCGGTGTACTTGTCGAGAATGCGCTATTTGCAACGCTGGATCCAACCACTCGCAAAGTCACTACTGGCGACGGTCGGGTCTACACCCTCTCGGATACCGTGGGTTTTGTTCGCCACCTGCCCCATCAGCTCGTGGAAGCCTTTAAATCTACGCTGGAAGAGGTAGCCGGTGCTGACCTCATCGTTCATGTGGTTGATGGTTCGCATCCAGATCCGGCAGAGCAGATTCGTGCGGTCCGACAAGTAATTAACGAAGTTGGCGGTGGCGATATTCGGGAAATTATCGCGATCAATAAGGCAGATATCGCGGCCCCAGAGGCATTGATGAAAATTTTGCGGGAGGAAGAAAATAGTTTTGCCTTCTCCGCTCGTACCGGATTTGGCGTGGAAACGCTCTTGGCCGCGATTGAAAGTTCGCTACCTCGTCCGCGAGTAGAAATAAGAACCATCATTCCATTTACTCGTGGAGATTTAGTCTCGGCAATTCATGAGCGGGGACAAATCCTCTCTGAAGAATATCTTCCGGAAGGTACCTCGATTCACGCAATGGTCGATGGCGCATTAGCCGAACAACTCTCGCATCTGTCGTAATATCTACTTATGAGCGGCTCGATCGTCCTTGAGATATCCGGATTAACATCCGATTCATCGGCGTACACAGAAGTAATCGCTAGGGGTAGCGATCGACTCCGAGCTGGAGAGATTGTGGTGATGCCGATAGAAGGTGGATATCTATTTACCTGCGATGCTTTTAATCAAGCAGCTGTTGCGCGCATCCACACTCTTCGAGGTGATGCGCCAGGCACAGCAGCGCAGGTATTGATATCGAGCGCAAAGGTGCTGGCTGGATTAACCCAGAGCATTAGCGCCGAAACTAAAACTTTGACGGAAAAATTCTGGCCAGGCGCCCTAACTCTGATTACAACTCCCAATAGCGGATTGAATTGGGACCTGGGCGATGGGGGAGCGCTCGGTGAATGTGCCATGCGAGTACCCGGACATGAAATTACTCGAGCAATCATCGAGCAGGTCGGACCGCTGGCGGCAGCAAGCGCCTCGGCAAGTGGTTCTGCCCCAGCGCTCTCTCTCGGCGCAATTTTTACCCTGGCTGGCGAAGTGGGACTCTTTCTCGACGAGGGTGAAATTTCGCAGGCGGCGCCATCCACCGTCGTCAGAGTGGCGGGGGAGCAGCTGATTGCTTCTCGCATCGGTGCTATTTCCTTAAGTCAGCTTCGAGAGGTTATTCCCGCAATCCAAGGGGCGAACTTATAAGGTTGAGGCATGGCATCTGACACCTTCTTCGGTCCCGATTTTCCCGCTCTACAATCTCAAGATCCTGAGATTGCGGCAGTTCTGCTCAGCGAACTTGAGCGTCAACGTGAAAATCTGCAACTCATCGCCTCAGAGAATTTCACTTCGCCGGCAGTTCTCACAACGCTGGGTTCAACGCTCTCCAATAAATATGCCGAGGGTTATCCAGGCAAGCGTTATTACGGTGGCTGTGAAGAGGTAGATAAAGTTGAAATCCTCGGAATCGAACGCGCCAAGGAACTCTTTGGCGCAGAACACGCAAACCTCCAGCCACACTCAGGCGCGAGTGCAAATGTCGCTGTCTATCAAGCATTTACTCAACCAGGGGATACCGTCCTTGCGATGTCACTGCCACACGGTGGCCATCTGACTCACGGCGCAAAAGTGAACTTCTCCGGCAAGTGGTTCAACATCGTCTCATACGGCGTTCGGCAAGATAACGAACTCATTGATTATGACGAGCTGCGTGCACTAGCAAAAGAACATAAGCCAAAGATGATTTGTACTGGTGCAACGGCTTATCCAAGTTTGATTGACTTCCAAACCGTTCGCTCCATCTGCGATGAAGTAGGAGCAATCATGTGGGTAGATGCGGCACACTTCATTGGATTAGTAGCGGGCAAGGCAATTCCATCTCCAGTTCCATATGCAGATGTAGTCTCTTTCACTACGCATAAAGTTCTGCGCGGTCCACGCGGCGGAATGATTCTTTCGAAAGCAGAGCATGCCGCCGCAATTGATAAGGCGGTCTTCCCAGGAATGCAGGGCGGACCGATCATGAGCGCAGTAGCTGGTAAAGCTGTTGCACTTAAAGAGGCGGCAACACCGGCCTATCAAAACTATGCAAAGCAAGTGATTACCAATGCAAAAGCCCTGGCTACAGCGCTAGAAGCCGAGGGAATGCGCGCCGTCTCTGGTGGCACCGAAACTCACCTCGCACTTATCGATATTCGAGCTACTGGCGTGAATGGCAAGGTCGCCGATGAACGTTGTGGCGTATCCGGTATTACTTTAAATAAGAATTCAATTCCTTACGATCCAGAGAAGCCCGGCGTTACATCTGGAATTCGAGTTGGAACTGCTGCAACTACCACCCAAGGTATGGGCGTGGATCAGATGAAAACAATTGCATCGCTCATCGCTCGTGCAATTAAAGATGGCGAAGATGAAAACAAGGCAGCATCAATTCGCAGCGAGGTACATGCCCTGACTGCGCAATTTCCGGTCTACCCTCGTTAATTTCTAGCTAATGCGTGAATATCTCTTAACCGCAGCTCTGGCTGCGACTTTCTGCTTTCTCATAACTCCCGTTGTTCGAACCATGGCTATGCGAGCTGGAGCTTATGTTGACCCACGAAAGCGCGATGTTCATACGGTGATAACCCCACGTTGGGGAGGCCTAGCTATGTGGGCCGCAATGGCACTTACTCTTCTAGTAGTTGCCCACCTTCGACTCGTTGGAAAATCATTTGGCCGCGAAACCACCGGTATCTTTCTGGCTGCCACATTCATCATGATTCTAGGCGCTCTCGATGATCGCTATGACTTAGATGCGCTGACTAAGTTTGCTGGCCAAGCCCTAGCTGCAGGAATACTTCTCCTCTACGGAGTTCAAATTCTCTGGCTTCCCATCAATGGAATTCTTACCTTGCCACCAAGTATTGGCCAACTAATCACAGTTATCTTTGTCATGGTTGTCATTAACGCGATTAACTTTGTGGACGGGCTTGATGGGTTAGCCACCGGAATTGTGGCAATTTGTGCGATGGGATTCTTCGGCTTCTCCTACCTTCTAGCAGTTGTCAACGGATTTAACCGTGCAGGTGCGCCATCACTTTTTACCGCGATAGTTCTAGGAATGTGCATCGGCTTCTTGCCACATAATTTTCATCCAGCCAAAATCTTTATGGGGGACTCCGGCGCCATGTTGCTGGGACTCTTGCTCTCTTCTGCTGCAATCACATTGACTGGTCAGATTGACGCTAACTCTGTAACCAATCAGAGCGCGGGTTCAACGCTCTTGCCGATTCTGCTTCCATTCACGGTGCTTGCAATTCCGCTGATTGATTTGGTGATGGCGATTGTGCGACGAGTTCGGGCAGGTCGTTCACCATTCGAGGCAGATCGAGAGCACTTACATCATCGCCTACTCGATATGGGAAATTCTCATCGTCGCACCACGGTCGTGCTCTACTTGTGGACTGCCGGATTTGCCTTTCCAACGGTGATCGCCGCCTTCGCGCCTATTTGGATCGCCCTTTTGGTTGCACTTCTCATTTTTGCGATCTCCTTGATCATCATGCGTCGAGACCAAAAGGCGCGAGTAGTATCTGCCGCATGAGTAATCTCCCAGCTCCTGGAACCGATGAAGCAAGCGATAAATTTCTCTGGCGAGGTGCGATAGCCCCCTCCTCAATCGTTGCGATTATTGGCGTTGTCGCCGCAACTCTGATTCGCCATAAAGCTGGTTTATTTGGCTCGCTCCTTGCCAGCCTGGTTGTGATCCTCTTCTTCTCGGTTCACCTATTTGTAGCCAAGATTTCTCGTAATCTCGACCCGATGGCGACAATGGCCCTGGCCATGTTCTCCTATTTCGCCAAGGTAATAGTCATGGGAGCCCTACTTCTGATTGTCACACGGACCACCTCACCGAAGACCGTGGATCGGATTAGCTTCGCCGTCGTTGCCTTGTGCATTACCGCCGCCTGGCTGGCGGGGGAGATTCGGGCATTTCTCCGCCTTCGTTTCCAGTTACCATTGCCCCCTTCAAGTAAGTAAGGAGTCCTCATGGCAAAGAAGCCCCCAGCAGCAAATACCGGCCGCGGTCGTACCGACGGCAATGGCATCAATGATGGCTCAGGCCGATTTGGCGCAGGCAATGAAGAGGGCGCCGCTTGGTCCATCTTCGGCTACTTGATCTCTGGGCTCATAATTTGGGGCGGAATCGGGCTGGGCTTGGATCACTGGCTCCACACCCATTTCATCGCCCTCATTGGGCTCCTGCTTGGCGCCGGCTCCTCGCTCTACCTGGTCTGGCTCCGGTTTGTTAGGCGCTAGATAGGCGCTAGATAGGCGCTAGTTCGGCGTTAATTCAGCTCGAGTTACCACCGCCACACTCCAGCAGTTTTCATTTTTTCCGCTCTCCCAATAGGGTTCGGGGGACTTCCCAAAGTTAACCAGTCTCGGACGGCTCCAAGCCGCCGTCGATGAGGAGAGCGCGTGAGCCAGTTAGTCGTAGCCGGTGGACCCGGTTTCGTGCCACCCAGCACATCCGACTTTGACCTTCCATCAATCTTTGGCCACTCTGCATATTCGACAAAGCCAGTCTTTCTCGTCGCACTCTCAGTAATTCTTATTTCAGTTTTCTTTATCGCAGCATCTCGCAAAGCTGCTGTAGTTCCCAGCAAACTTCAGTTCTCCGGTGAAGCAATTTATGGCTTTGTACGCAACAGCATCGGTGAAGAAATCATCGGCCATGAGTTCATGCGCTTCGTTCCATTTCTCTTCACGCTCTTTACATTTGTAATTACCAATAACGTCTTTGGAATTGTTCCATTCTTGCAATTTCCGGCGATGTCACATGTTGGATTTCCTTATGTGCTGGCACTCTTCTCTTTCGTTATCTTCCACTACGTTGGAATTAAGAAGCAGGGTCTTGGAAAATATCTCAAAGGCATTGCATTTATGCCAGGCGTACCAAAGGCCGTTTACATTCTGCTTACGCCGATTGAGATCGCAACCTTCTTCTTGGTTCGCCCCCTAACACTCTCACTTCGTCTCTTCGCAAATATGTTCGCTGGCCATTTGCTTCTACTTGTTTTCATCACCGGCGGCGATTACATGCTCCATGATTCACATATCTTCATGAAGGTTCTCTCGCCATTCTCCTTCGCATTTGGCATCGGAATGTCCTTCTTTGAGTTCATGGTTCAATGCCTACAGGCATACATCATCACTTTGTTGACGGCTCTCTTCATTGCAGGAGCGCTCGCCGACGAACACTAGTTTTACCCGCACCACAGCTATGCAGCTCTCGCTGCATGGATAAACAGAAAAGAAAGGCAACAAAGATGCACGGCACACTCAACCTGGTCGGTTATGGCCTATCTGCAATCGGACCTGCTATTGCAACAGGAATGATCTTCGCTGCATATATCAGCGGCGTAGCTCGTCAACCAGAAGCGCGCAGCGTTCTACAACCAATCGCATTCCTCGGATTCGCGTTGGCTGAAGCGCTTGCACTCTTCGGTCTCGTTCTCGCATTCGTTCTTAAGTAAAGAACAGTTCAGAGATTGCCTGTAATGAACCATTTAGTATTAGCGGAGGCTGCTGTTAACCCTCTGATTCCCAAGACAGCGGAGATGATTGTTGGCGTTATCGCCTTCACCCTTCTCTTCTTAGTTTTGCGCTCTAAGGTCGTACCTATGTTTGAAAAGGCATATGCACTTCGCACAGAGGCGATCCAAGGCGGGATGGAGAAGGCAGAGAAAGCTCAACAAGATGCCGCAGCAGCGCTTGCGCATTACACACTCCAGCTCAATGAGGCTCGTGGTGAGGCACAGACCATCCGCGAGGATGCTCGCGCACAAGGTGCAGCAATCATCGAAGAGCTTCGTAGCAAAGCACAGGAAGAGGCAGCTCGCATCACTGCAGCTGCAACCGCCTCTATCGAAGCTGAACGTCAACAAGCGTTGACTTCACTTCGCCTAGAAGTAGGAACTCTTGCCACAGAACTCGCATCCAAGATTGTTGGAGAAGCGTTGGATGACCAGGTTCGTCAATCTCGTATTGTCGACCGCTTCTTAGCAGATATGGAGAAGAGCAAGTAATGATTATTCTCGGTGGCAGTTCTCGCCAATCATTGGCGAAGTTACGCGGTACTTTGGATCAGGCCCTCAAAGGTCTCTCCGCTGCCGATAGCACTGCCATTTCGAAGGATCTCTTTACGGCTCTAGTCGCGTTGGATTCATCAATCGGCTTACGCCGTGCGCTGACCGATCCTTCCCGCGATGGCGCGTCAAAGGCAGAGCTCATCTCTGATCTCTTTGCAAAGTCCTTGAATGCAAAGGCAATTTCTCTGCTCGGTGCGTCTGTCGAACTCCGTTGGTCAACCCCAACTCAGCTCGCTGACGCACTCGAGCAACTTGCCGTTGAAGCAGAGGCTTCGGCTGCAAATATCAGCGATGAACTTGAGCGAGTTCAAGGCGAACTCTTCACCTTCTCGAGGCTCCTGATTGAGAACCCAGAATTGCGCCAAGCGCTTAATACTTCGGCAGATACCGAAGAGCATAAGCAGAATCTGCTAGCAACTATTTTTGGTGCAAAGGTTTCAGCATCAACTCTTCGCTTACTCGAGCAGGCGGTTCGCGGTCTACGTGGTCGCAATATCGAGCGCACAGTTCATGCCTATTCACATGCCGTCACCGCTCGTCGCGATCGCGTCAATGCGCACGTACGTACTTGTGTCGCACTTACCAGTGCCCAACAGGAGAGCCTGATTGCAGCTTTGACCAAGCAGATTGGTCAACCAGTTCGGCTTAACGTTGAAATCGATCCGACCATCCTCGGCGGAATTTCTATCCGCTTTGCCGATGAAGTTATCGATGGAACCATCATTAATCGTTTGTCAGAAGCTCGCGAAGCTATCGCGGGATAAAGGTTTCAAGTACTCATACAAGAGTTACTTGATTTAGTTAGAGGGAGAGAAAGATGGCGGAACTCACGATCCGACCCGAGGAGATTCGCGACGCGCTGGCAAAGCATGTTGCCTCCTACAATCCGGGCGCAGCGGCTCGCGAAGAGATCGGCACCGTAACCGAAGCTGGCGATGGCATCGCCCGTGTTGAGGGCCTACCTTCAACAATGACCAACGAACTTCTAAAGTTCGAAAACGGTACTTTGGGATTGGCGCTTAACCTCGACGTACGCGAAATTGGCGTTGTTATCTTGGGTGAGTTCACTGGAATTGAAGAAGGAACAAGCGTAAGCCGCACTGGTGAAATTCTCTCCGTACCAGTTGGCGATGGCTTCCTCGGTCGCGTTATCGATCCACTTGGCCGTCCAATCGATGGCAAGGGCGAGATCAAGGCAGAGGCACAGCGTGCACTCGAACTACAGGCACCAACAGTTGTAGAGCGCCAACCTGTGAAAGAGCCAATGCAGACAGGTATCAAGGCGATTGATGCGATGACTGCAATTGGTCGCGGACAGCGTCAGTTGATTATCGGTGACCGCCAGACTGGTAAGACTGCTATTGCAATCGACACAATTATTAACCAGAAGGAGAACTGGAAGTCCGGAGATCCTAAGAAGCAGGTTAAGTGTATTTATGTCGCTATTGGTCAGAAGGGTTCAACCATTGCATCTGTAAAGGGCGCATTGGAAGAGGCTGGCGCCATGGAGTACACAACAATCGTTGCATCTCCAGCATCAGATCCTGCCGGCTTTAAGTACCTTGCTCCATATACCGGTTCTGCAATTGGTCAGCACTGGATGTACAAGGGCGAGCACGTCCTCATTATTTTCGATGACCTCTCCAAGCAAGCTGAGGCATATCGTTCAGTATCGCTACTTCTTCGTCGTCCACCAGGTCGCGAAGCTTATCCAGGCGATGTTTTCTACTTACACTCACGTTTGCTCGAGCGTTGCGCAAAGCTCTCTGATGAGCTCGGTGGCGGTTCGATGACTGGACTACCAATTATCGAAACAAAGGGAAATGACGTCTCGGCATTTATTCCGACCAACGTTATTTCAATTACCGATGGTCAATGCTTCTTGGAGACAGACCTCTTTAACGCAGGTGTTCGTCCAGCTATCAACGTAGGTATCTCGGTATCTCGCGTGGGTGGTTCCGCACAGACAAAGGCAATCAAGAAGATCGCCGGTCGTCTTCGTTTGGACCTCGCTCAATATCGCGAACTCGAAGCCTTCGCCGCTTTCGGTTCCGATCTCGATGCCGCTTCCAAGCAGCAACTCGAGCGTGGAGCTCGCATGGTTGAGCTCTTGAAGCAGGGTCAATACTCACCTTATTCAGTAGAGCGCATGGCTGCCTCTATCTGGGCAGGCACAACCGGCAAGATGGATTCCATTCCTGTTGCCGATATTCGTCGCTTTGAATCCGAATTCCTCGAGTTCATTGGTCGCGAACGTCCAAAGATTTTTGAAGTAATTTCTGCAACTCGTGAGCTCACCGACGACACTGTCGCAGCTCTCGAAGAAGCTGTAACTACATTCAAGTCTCAGTTCAAAGCAAGTGGTGCGAACTAACTCATGGGTGCCCAACTACGCGTTTATCGCCGGCGCATGCGCTCGGTTAAAGCGACCAAGAAGATTACGAAGGCCATGGAGCTCATCTCTGCCTCTCGTATCCTCAAGGCGCAGCAACGCGTTGCTCAATCATCTCCTTATGCCACTGAGTTAACTCGCGCAGTTTCAGCAGTAGCAACTTTCTCCAGCACATCTCATCCGCTCACAACAGCGAGTGTTAACGTCAAGCGAGCAGCAGTACTTATTATTACTGCAGATCGTGGAATGGCTGGCGCATACTCCAACGCAGCAATTAAGGAAGGCGACCTATTAATCGCTGGACTAAAGGCTCGTGGTGTTGAAGTTGCTGCATACCTAGTCGGTCGCAAATCAGTGAACTACTACCGATTCCGCGATCGCGCGATTGCAAACTCTTGGACTGGTTTTTCAGATAATCCGCAATATGCGAATGCTGTGGAGGTCTCTGAAAGCTTGATCAACGCCTTCACCTCTGATTCCACTTCTGAAATCCTTGGTGTCGATGAACTCCATATTGTCTATACCGAGTTCAAATCCATGATTACTCAGACCCCGGTAGCCGCCCAAGTTTTGCCACTAGAAGTTGATGCTTCCGAGCGGCCAGAGGGTTTACTGCCGATGTATGAATTCGAGCCAAATGCAGGTGAAGTGCTTGATGCGCTCCTACCTCGATATGTTCAGGCTCGAGTCTTTAACGCGATGTTGCAATCTGCCGCATCAGAGCATGCAGCTCGCCGTCGCGCGATGAAGTCAGCAACAGATAATGCTGATGAACTCATTAAATCTTTGACCCGACTTGCTAACGCTGCTCGTCAGGCCGAAATTACACAAGAGATCAGTGAAATTGTGGGCGGCGCAGATGCGCTTGCCTCAGCTAGCGCAGGGAGCGAATGATGTCGTCAACAAAATCTAATGGTCGCGTAGCACGCGTTATTGGACCGGTCGTGGATATTGAATTCCCCGCCGACTCAATGCCAGAGATCTTCAACGCACTTCACGTTGATGTGACTCTCGCTGGCGAGAAGCGCATGCTGACCCTCGAGGTCGCACAGCACATTGGCGATAACCTCGTCCGCGCTATCTCTATGCAACCTACCGATGGAATGGTTCGCGGTGCCGCGGTCGTCGACACCGGTGCTCCAATCTCTGTTCCAGTAGGCGATGTCACCAAGGGCCACGTCTTTAATACCCTCGGCGAATCACTAGATGTTCCTACCTCATCCCTTGATATCAAGGAGCGCTGGCCAATTCACCGCACAGCTCCGGCATTCGACCAACTCGAGTCCAAGACCGAGATGTTTGAAACTGGTATCAAAGTTATCGATCTACTGACACCATATGTACGTGGTGGAAAGATCGGCCTCTTCGGTGGTGCAGGTGTAGGTAAGACTGTACTTATCCAGGAGATGATTTATCGCGTAGCTGAAAACTTCGGTGGTGTATCTGTATTCGCCGGCGTGGGTGAGCGTACTCGTGAAGGTAACGACCTCTTCTTGGAAATGACCGAGACGGGCGTTATCAATAAGACCGCCTTGGTCTTTGGTCAGATGGATGAGCCACCAGGCACACGTCTTCGCGTTGCGCTCTCAGCTCTCACCATGGCGGAATACTTCCGCGATGTGCAGAAGCAAGATGTGCTCTTGTTCATCGACAATATCTTCCGCTTTACTCAAGCTGGTTCTGAAGTATCAACACTTCTCGGACGTATGCCATCTGCAGTGGGCTACCAGCCAACACTTGCTGATGAGATGGGCCAACTCCAGGAGCGCATTACTTCTACTCGTGGTCACTCGATCACATCGATGCAGGCAATCTATGTTCCTGCCGATGACATCACCGACCCAGCTCCTCACACAACCTTCGCTCACTTGGATGCAACAACTGTGTTGTCTCGTCCAATTTCAGAGCTCGGTATCTATCCTGCGGTGGATCCACTCGACTCCACTTCACGCATCTTGGATCCACGCTATATCGGTGAGCACCACTTCAAGGTGGCAAACCGCATCAAGCAGATTCTTCAGCGCTACAAGGACCTTCAAGACATCATCGCTATCTTGGGTATCGATGAACTCTCAGAAGAGGATCGCATTCTGGTAGGCCGCGCCCGTCGTATCCAGCGCTTCTTGTCACAGAATACTTTCGTGGCAAAGGTCTTCACTGGAATCGATGGATCATTCGTTCCACTTTCTGAAACAATCGAAGCTTTTGAAGCTTTGGCTGATGGAAAGTACGACCACATCCCAGAGCAGGCATTCTTCATGTGCGGTGGCTTGGAAGATGTCGAGAAGAAGGCTGCAGAACTCGCAGCTTCTACAGCTAAGTAAGGTCTATTCATGTCTAACTTGACCGTCGAAGTAGTTTCACCAGAGAAGCGCGTCTGGTCGGGCGAGGCCACTATGGTCTCTGCTCGCACCCTAGAGGGCGATCTAGGTATCTTGCCTGATCACGCTCCGCTGCTTGGTGTGCTGGTCGACGGTCAGGTTGTCGTGAAGGCTGCTGATGGTTCAGTTAATGAATTCACCATCAATGGTGGTTTTATCTCAGTTTCAAATAACCGAGTATCTATCCTCGGCGAGAGCGCTTAAAGACTCTTAAATTCGTGAGACATCTGCGCCGAGTGCGCAGAGCGCTTCGGCAAATCCTGGAAATCCTCGATCAATATGGAATGCATCTTCCACGATTGTCTCGCCTTCACTCACTAAGCCCGCAAGCACGAGTCCAACGCCGGCGCGAATATCGGTTGCCATAACTGGTGCGCCAGAGAGCTCCCCTACTCCGGTAATTGAGGCGTGATGCCCCTCTACATGTATCTGTGCGCCCAAACGACTGAGTTCGTTGACGAACATAAATCTTCCTTCAAAAACATTTTCAGTCACAATTGCGGTGCCGTCTGAAACTGCATTCATAGCAATCACCATCGGTTGTAAATCAGTGGGGAAACCGGGATAGGGGAGAGTCGCTACATCTACCGCTTTCGGGCGATGATCCATCCGCACTCTAAATCCGTTATCAAAGCGGGTGACTACCGCACCGGCGGCGGTGATTTTTTCTAGTGGAAGTTCAAGGTGATCGGCGCGGGCAGAGTTGATGGTGATATCGCCTTGCGTGATTACGGCGGCAAAGGCCCAGGTACCAGCGAGAATTCGATCCGGAACTGTTGCATGAGTCGCGGGAGCGAGCTGTTTGACTCCATTTATTGTGATGGTGGAGGTGCCGAGCCCAGAGATATCTGCGCCCATAGCGATGAGAAATTCACCAATATCAACTAGGTCTGGCTCGCGTGCGGCATTGTCGATGGTTGTCGTTCCAGCTGCCAAGACCGCTGCCATCATAATATTTTCAGTTGCACCTACTGATGGAAAATCGAGAGTGACGGCCGCGCCAGTAAGTCCATCTGCGGACTCGGCAATTACAAAACCATGTTCAATCTTTGCCGCAGCTCCTAAGGCTTCTAGGCCTTTAATATGCATATCCAGTGGACGCGGACCAATCGCATCGCCACCAGGAAGCGCAACTTCGGCACGACCAACTCGAGCAACAAGTGGACCGAGCACATTGATGGAGGCGCGCATCTTACGAACCAAGTCGTAATCCGCTCGGAAGGAGGGTCGCTCTGGAACATCCACCGTAACGACATCTCTCACATGAGTAACGGTGCAGCCCAAACGGGTAAGAAGTTCGGACATGATTTCGACATCGAGGATCCCTGGCACATTGGTGATGGTTGAGGTGCCGGGAGCGAGCAAGGTAGCGGCCATGAGTTTTAGGACCGAGTTTTTGGCACCAGGTACCGCAACTTCACCGTGGAGGGCCTTGCCCCCGACGACTCGAAAGCGATCGCTGGAATTCATTAGTCGTATCGTACCGTTGTGAAATAGGGTAAACCCATGGTTAACCTGACGCGTATTTATACAAAAACTGGCGATGATGGCACAACTGCCCTCGGAGATATGAGCCGCACCTCGAAAAATGACCCTCGGCTAGAGGCATATGCAACAGTGGATGAAGCTAACTCCTCCATTGGTGTTGTTCTAGCAATGGGAGAGATAAAAGAGGAGGCAGTTTTAAAGCTACTCATAAGAATTCAAAATGATCTCTTTGATGTTGGCGCCGATCTCTGCACCCCAGTTGTCGATGAACCAAAGACCGAGCCACTGCGGGTCCTGGAATCTCAAATTACATATCTAGAGAGTCAAATTGATACTTTCAATTCAGGTTTAGCAGAGCTTCGCAGCTTCGTTCTTCCATCTGGTTCACCTGCCGCATCTTTGCTGCATGTCGCGCGTACCGTTACCCGTCGCGCTGAGCGCACGACCTGGAACGCGATTCACGCCTTTGGTGGCGGCGTTAATCCATTGACGGCAAAGTATCTCAACCGACTATCAGATCTGCTCTTCGTTTTGGCGCGTTATTCAAATAAAGAGATTGGCGACCAACTCTGGGTTCCGGGAGCAAATCGCTAGTTAATTATTTGCTACATAGTTATTGCTGGGTATGGTCTCCGTCGGAGCCTGTGTCCAGCAATTGGCTTTTATCGAGCCAACAAAATATCCATCTTGCAGTGCAACCGGAGTGATGAGATAAATGGTCGTAATCTGCTTGGCACTCGTACCTGCCGCATACGTGTGCAATGTACCGAGCAGGCTCTTTGTAACCGGATCGCGATAGAGAGCCGAGTCAATCTCCCAATAGTTACACGCGCTTGTTGAGGCCACCTGGAGCGCCCCGCAAACATGAGTCACACAGGTCTGTGAATCCTTGTAAAGATTAGATTTAGTGCCAGCCCCCGCCAATACTCCTTGCAGCTCTTTGGCTGAGGGGACTTTCCCATAGACACTGCCGCCACTAATGAAGTTGGCTGGTGGCCATTTGGGTGAAGGTGAAGGTAGCGGTTTTACATTTCGGCGGCGATAAATTCGGTGGACTATTTTCTTTGGTGCAATCTTGGTTTTGGTGGTGGATTTAGTCGCAGTGGACTTTGCTGCTGTGGATTTACTGGTGGTGGGTTTTGGCGTTGCTTTCTTGGTTGCAGCGCTTACTGGACCCGGAGTTATGAAAGAAATAAGTAGGGCGAGTGCAATTAATCTCTTCACTTTTCATCTCCCCAACGGAAGCTGCGAACCGCCCAAATCGTTCCACCGATAATCCAGAGCAGCAAGATCAACCACATCTTCCCAAGCTCCCAAGAGTGAGCCGGCTCCTTAGCCGCAAAACTCTGAGGGAGAAAGACCGAACGCATACCTTGAGTCAGCCACTTCAATGGAAATAGCGCCGCAAATTGTTGCATCCATTTAGGTAAGTCGGAGAAGACAAAGAATACGCCAGAGATAAATTGCAGAACGATAACTACGGGGGAGACCAGCGCTGAGGCACCGCGCCCACTCTTAGGAATGGATGAAAATGCTATTCCTAGAATTGTTGATGCTATCGATCCAACGATAAGTAGCAGTAGGAAGCGCAACCAGAGCGAGGTATTGATGGGGAAGTGAAGACCAAAGAAAAATCGGCCAATGACGATGAGCAGGGCAACCTGAACAATCATCGCAAAGAGCACGACAATTGCCTTGCCGATGAAGTAAGAGATGGGAGACATCGGAATTCCGCGAAGCCGCTTCAGCGTTCCCATATCGCGCTCCATTGGGATGAAAATTGCTAATTGTTGGAATCCGGTGTTGACCAGACCGGAGGCGATCATGCCCGCTACAAAATATTGACTAAAACTCACGCCCGGAGCAATGGTGTTTTTAAATACCGAGCCGAAGATAAAGAGCAAGATAACCGGAAAGGCGAGGGTAAAGACAACGGACTCTCGCTGGCGCAGGAATTGCAGAACTTCTAGGCGTCCGCGAAGGAGTCCGACTTTAATAATCGATGGCTTCATGAGTGACCAATCATCTGTAAATAAATATCTTCCAATGAGGGTCTGGTGACGCTTAACTCTGGCACTTCTCCATTAAAGCGTTCAGCCAGCTTTGCTACCTCCTGCGTAGGATGTTCAGTCTCAATAATTTGAGTGCTTCCGTCCTCCAACCAAGCGACTCTCGCCTTTGCTTCATTGCGTTTGCCAAGAGTGGATGGTGTGGCAATTTCGATTATTTTGCCATCGGCTATGACCGCGACGCGATCTGCCAGCGCCTCGGCTTCATCGAGATAGTGTGTGGTCAAGACGATAGTTGTACCAAGCGCTTTGAGCGATCTAATAAGTTCCCAAAAATCTCGGCGTGCTTCCGGGTCGAAACCCGTGGTCGGTTCATCGAGAAAGAGAATTTCTGGCGATCCAATAATGCCCAGCGCTACATCTAAACGGCGACGTTGTCCGCCGGATAGCGTACGAATCTTTGCATCCGCCTTCTCGCGCAATCCGACTGAATCAATTACCTCTTCGGGCGATTTTGGGTTGGTGTAATAATGGGCGAAATGGGAGATGGTTTCGCGGACGCTGAGATCTCCGGCATCACTCGCGCTCTGCAGAACTATTCCGATCCGATTGCGCCAATGAAGTTCATCTGAGCTAAGTGCTTGGGGATCCATATCTAGAACTTTGACCTCACCCGAATCACGACGGCGATATCCCTCGAGAATTTCAACTGTGGTGGTCTTGCCGGCGCCATTTGGCCCCAAGATGGCAAAGATTTCACCATAGGCAATCTCGAAGGTAACTCCATCGACCGCCCACTTGGTTCCGAGCACCTTATCGGGATAGCCCTTGCGTAGCTCTCGCACAGAGATAGCGGGAGAATTGGAGGGGGACATATGTATATCTTGCCCTAGGTCACACTTGTGCGCCGAATTGAGTTTGCTCTTATCCACGCGTATTTGGAGAAATTTTTCTGTGAATATCGCAGAATAGCCCTATGAGCCCCCGTCGCAATCACCCTAAACGGCGTGGGAGCGCACCTGCTCATTCTGATGAAGATCAGCGAGATTTTGGATTTTCTGGTGCAACCATTGAAGAGCACCATGAAGGCAATTACATGGTGCGCAAGATTACGGGTTCTAGTTCTAACAAGCCTTATCGATGCCCTGGTTGCGATCAACTTATTCCTACCGCAACTCCACACATCGTTGCCTGGCCGGAAGATGATTTAGAGAGCAGGCGCCATTGGCACACGCCATGTTGGAGTAAGAAGAAAGATCGCGCTCCTAAAATTCAACGAACACGGGATGCGCCGAGATATTAGCCAAGGCCTTTATTGTGCAACAAGCGGATTGCCTTCTTAATAAAACCATCGGCAAAAGCGGTGCGTTTAAATGTTGTGAACTCCACGGGGATTGGAAATATCTGTTTCACCATTGTTCGAGGATAAGTAAATTCTAAGAGCCCTTCTGGGCCATGGATTCGACCATATCCGCTGTTGCGAACTCCGCCAAATGGAACGGAGGCAATCGCAGCAAATGCAATCACCGAGTTCACTGAAACCATTCCACATTTAAGGGCTCGAGCGATCTTCTTGCCGTGGCGTTTTGAAAATACCGCAGCTGATAAGCCATACGAGCTGGCATTGGCCAGGTTAATTGCTGCCGCTGCACTTGGGACTCGATTGATTGCCAGCGTTGGTCCAAAGGTCTCGTCAGTCATAGCAAGTGAATCTTCTGGAACGTTGACCATAATGACTGGCTCTACAAATGGCGCCTTTACCGAGTGAGTATCTCCTACTAGGAAGCTCGCACCTTTACTTGCAGCATCATTGAGATGGTTTTGGATGACCGCAAGCTGTGATGGCATCGTGGCCGGGCCGTAGTTTCCATCTTTGCCGGGCTTAATCTCCTTTGCCATCGCGGTAATAATGGCGAGGAATTTATCTGCAACATCTTCTACGACATAGAGTCGCTCTGCACCAATACACGTTTGACCAGCGTTAGACATAGCGGACCAAAGCGCATATTCAGCTGCCTTCTCTAAATTGGCATCGCTGGCCACAATGATGGGATCTTTTCCGCCACACTCAAGAACGACGGGAACCATTCTGGTCGCGCAATTTGCGGCAACAAGTTTGGCGGTTCGAGTAGATCCAGTGAAGGAAACTTTATTTACTGCGCTCTCGGTCAAGAATTTTCCGGTCTCTGGCAGACCTGTAACAGTTGTGAATAAATTTTCAATGGGAGAAATCTCGGCAAAGGTGCGGGCAAGTAGTGAGCCAACGCCAGGTGTGTACTCACTTGGTTTGAAGACCACGGCGTTACCAGCCGCGAGGGCATATGCGATTGAGCCCATCGGAGTGAAAATTGGGTAATTCCAAGGTCCAATAACTCCAACAACTCCAAATGGAACACGGTCTACCACGGAGCTCATATTGAACATCAATATGCCAGATGGTCGGCGTTGTGGCGAGAGAACTTTCTCTGCACTCTTTGCTGCCCAGGCTAGATGTCCGATAGCTAATGTCGCTTCCAAGGTTGCATCGCTCAGCGGCTTTCCAGTTTCAGATTTAATCAGAGTTGCAATCTCATCAATTTTTGAAGTTAAGAGCGCACACCAAGCGAGCAGCACCTTCTTTCGCGCTGTGAAGGTATAACTTTGCCAGCGCTCAGCGGCGAGATGTGCCCGCGAAACGCAAGCATCTACCTCTTCCCGAGAATGATTTGGATATTGCGCGAGGACCAATCTCGTAACAGGGTCATGGCTATCGAAAGTGGCGGCAATACTCATGGGCTAAGACTAAACTTCTTTCGTGCCTGAGTTAATACGTCCCAGTACCGTTTTGCCAGCAAATCGTCGCCCGATCTCCATAACCACCGCCGATGGCTTGAAATTAGTCGGCGAAGTAGCCACCCCACTCGCACCACGCGTGGCAACGTTGCTCTGCCTCCATCCGCTGCCCACTCATGGCGGGATGATGGATAGCCATATTCTTAAGAAAGCAGCCAATCGCTTACCGGCAATGGCTGATATTGAGATTGTTCGATTTAATACTCGTGGAACCTCCAGCGAATCTGGCACCAGTGAAGGTGCCTTCGATTTTGGAAATGCCGAGCGGCTTGATGTTGAGGCAGCCATCAACTTTGCCTTAGAACAATTACAGGCAGAGAACCTTTGGGTACTTGGTTGGAGTTTTGGTACCGATATGGCGATTCGTTACGCACGAGATTCTCACGTTAAAGGTTTGATCTTGCTTAGCCCACCGCTTCGCACTTCTACTTCAGAAGATTTAGATTTCTGGGCGAGCGATGGCAGACCGATTACGGCGCTCATTCCAGAGCATGATGATTATTTAAAACCGCCTGAAGCAGCAGTGAAATTTGCGCCGATACCCCAAATCAAGTTGGTAAACGTTGATGAGGCCAAGCATCTTTGGGTGGGCGAGCCATCGGTCTATCGAGTCTTAACCGAAGTAGTTTCGATGCTCAACCCAGTGGCGCTGCCATTGCCGGAGGAGTTTTAACCCTTCTCACTTCTTGGATATATAACTTCATCCATTATTAACATCACCGCAGCGGCTATTGGCACCGCCAAAATTCCACCAACTAGTCCCAAGAGACTCGTGCCGATGAGAGCTGCGATGATGGTGACTAGTCCTGGAATAGAGAGCGAGCGTTTCATGATGCGCGGCATGATGATGTAATTCTCTATCTGCACATAGATCAGATATGCGATAAAAACTATTAAGGCCGTTAAGGGAGATTTAGTTAGTGCAACCATCGAAAAGGCGGCGATTCCGAGTAGGTGTCCAATTAAAGGTATGAGTCCACAAATAAAGACTAGGACCGCTACCGCAGTTGCATACGGGATACGTAGCGCTTCGGCGAGTATGAGCGCAAAGATGCCAGCAATTAGGGCGACGGTTGCTTGGCCGCCGACGAAAACACCGACCCGATAAATAATTGCATCGCTGAGTTTTGCAACTCGGGGACGACGAGAGAGTGGAACCAAGCGATATGCAACGTTGGTTACGGTAGGAAGCGAGGCAAGAAAGTAGAGAGTAAGAACGAGAATTGTTAGGCCGGCAATAGCGCCTGAGATGACTGCCTTACCAACACCGATCACTCCGCCAAATGCACCAATGACAAATTGGCCATCTTTAATTGACGAGCTAACTTTCTTTTGAATCGCATCAATAAAGCCATAGTGTGAATTTAGGTTGTTCAGAATGGTGTTGTGTTTGAGATTTGCCACGATATTTGGAGCATTTTTTAGCAACAAGTTGACTTGATCAACAATTGGAGGAATTGCGAGCGAGCCAAAGAGTGCAATGACGGCTAATACGATTGCAACAATAATTCCTACCGCGGCACCACGCTTGATTCCGCGGCGCTCAAAGAAGAGAACGGCGGGGTTTAACCCGGCAGCGAAGAAGAGCGAGATCAGGATTAGGACAAAGACTTGACTGGCTGAGGCAAAGGCTCGGAGCAGGGTGATGGAGGTGATGGCTCCGGCTGCTGCTAGAAAACCGAAGTAGAAGGGATGGCCTCGATCCAGCGGCGCTCCACTTGCTCCAAAATCTTCCGGTACCCGCGCAGTTGCAGCCTTCTCTAATCTTTTTGGGAGAGCCATATCCAAATGGTAT
This sequence comes from uncultured Actinomycetes bacterium, assembly GCA_903838035.1. Lineage (GTDB taxonomy): Bacteria > Actinomycetota > Actinomycetes > Nanopelagicales > Nanopelagicaceae > AAA044-D11. The sequence goes on from CAILWW010000077.1 coordinate 24,518, forward strand.
CGAGTTCATGTGCGCTTCTTGCGTTAATACGAGAGAATGCTCCTTGTGACGGGCCTAAAAATCACTGGATTAGCGGAAGAGATGAGTTCGCTAGCGCGTTTACCGTGGTCCCAACCCTTGGAAGATTGGCCAGAAGATTCAGCTCTGACCCAGATGCGCGGTATCTCTCGCCACATAGTCCGCTTGGTTCGCCCTACCCATGATCCCGACTCCGAGGTTTATGCGGTTAAAGAGACGGTTCCGGAATTCGCCAATCGCGAATACACGACGCTGCGAGAGCTAAATGCCCGCCTGGCACCTTGCGTGGAGCCGGTTGCGGTGATTGATGGGCGCACCGATTTTCAAGGCGATCCGCTTCCAGCCGCGTTAGCTACTCGCTATCTTCCTTACTCACTTCCATATCGAGTGATCTTGAGTGGATCTGTGACACCACATGAAATTACAAATATGGCTAATGCCTTGGCGCTGCTATTGGTGCGGCTTCATTTGCTCGGTTTCTGGTGGGGCGATTGTTCGCTCTCAAACACTCTCTTTCGCCGAGATGCCGATCAATTTGCGGCCTATTTAGTAGATGCCGAAACTGGCGAGTTTCAACAGAGCCTGAGTGATGGCCAACGGGAACATGATTTAGATATTGCACTTTTCAATGTGGCGGCCGAGTTGGAAGATTTAGCAATCGCTGGCGTTTTGCATCCTGGAATGGATCCGATTCGCGCAAGTGATGGAGTTATACGTAGATATCGCCGACTTTGGAAGATGCTTAAAGAACCACAAATACTTGATGCCGATGATCGCCATGCGGTGGAGAAGGCGATGCGTACATTGCAAGATCTAGGTTTTGCGGTGGAAGAGGTTGAAGTAACCGCAGTGGGGGATAAGGGAGAACTTCGTTTCACGCCCAAGCTAGTAGCTGCCGGATACCATCAACATCGATTACAAAGTCTGCTTGGGATCACCGCCGAAGAACTTCAAGCAAAGCGCCTGCTCGCTTCCTTTGATCGATACCGAGGTCGGGAGAAGAAGCCACTGCCACCTATCGAAGAGAGCGCTCGTCGTTGGTACACCGAAGTCTTCTCGCATGTAATTCATCAGGTTCCAGATAACCTCCGCGGCCGAGTCGAGCCCGCGCAAATGTTCCATGAAATTCTTGAGCATCGCTGGTATCTCGGTGAGAAAGCTGGGCGAGACCTAGGTTTGGATCACGCAACGGCGGATTACATCGCCAATGTCCTACCGGTTCGAACCGACTCTGGCGTAAACGATAAACTTGGAGCGCGAATATGAATATGCCTTCCTTGCCAAAGAATTTCGGCCAAGCCATTGATCTCAGCGCCTTAGGAAAGCCCGCCCCCGCTGCGGTGCAGGGAGCTGGCTATGAAGTTAACTCCGAGAATCTCGTTAAAGAAATTCTTCCAGTCTCAAATCAGCGAGTAGTTTTCCTCGTTTGCTGGTCGCCGAGAAGTCAAGAATCCATCGAGTTATTACAAGCTTTTAATACTCTTGCGCTGCAAGATCTTGGCCCCAATGGTGAGCCGGCATGGATATTGGCTTCGGTCAACGTTGATGTGGAACAGCAAGTTGCCGGCGCGCTTCAACTCCAGAGTGTTCCCACTGCCGTTGCAATTATTCAAGAACAGATTGCACCACTCTTTGAATCAAACTTGCCAGCCGATCAAATTCGTCTGATCATTGACAAAGTTCTCTCACTCGCAGCCGAACGTGGTGTAGGTCAGAGCCCGACACAATCAGCGCCGGTCGAAACCCCGGCTGAGCCAGAAGAGCTAGAAGCGATGGAGGCGATGGAGCGAGGCGATTTTGAAGGCGCGAAAGCCGCCTTCACTCGATGGTCAAACCGCAAACCTGCCGAACCTCTTGCCAAATTAGGTATCGCTCAATCAGAGCTCCTCATACGTATTAAAGGCGTGGACTCAGATGCGGCGCTTGCCGAAGCGATGAGCCATCCATTAAACGCCGAGCTAGCAATGCGAGCGGCCGATATCGAGGTTTCGCAAGGAAACTATGAGGCCGCGTTCGAGCGTTTAATTACCCTGATTAAGGCCTTGGCTGGCGATGAGAAAAAGGCGCCGCGCGAACACTTGCTAGCGCTCTTCACGCTGGTGGATGCATCTGATCCAGCGCTGATTGCGGCTCGCAAAAAGCTAGCAAGCGCGCTCTACTGATGGCTATGAAACTTTCTTCGCGCTATATCGGTTTTGTCTTCTTTCTCTTTGGTCTCGGCATCATGTCGACCGCATCTCGAACTCCAGAGATTAAAGCCAACCTCTCTCTAAATAATGCAGTCTTCGGCGCGTATCTCAGCCTTGGCGCCCTGGGATCGATCATTGCCTTAACCGTCGTGGGGGAGATAGTTCATAAATATGGAACTAAACCGGTTCTATTAACCGCAATATCGATACTTTTCGCAACCTTAATTGCCGTTCCACATTTACATACAGGTTGGTATTGGCTTATTGCCAATATTTCGCTGGGCTTTGCCGCTTCGAGTCTTCATATATCAGCCAATGCGCAAGCAGTACATATGCAGGAATTGAGTGGAAGAGATTTTCTAGCCAAACTACATGGGCTCTGGATTGTGGGAGCTTTGCTCAGTGCAACCGTGGCCTTCATTATTCGCCCTTATATCTCGCTCGCTTGGCACTTAGATCTATTGATGAGCTGTGCTTGGGTATTGGCAATTTTCGCCATTTTTCGAATTACTCCACTACTCACAGGTGCACCAGCTGAGGAAGCTGGGAATCGATTTAATCTATGGCGTTCCTTTGCCGAAATCTTTCTCGCGCTCAAATTACATCCTTGGATCTCCTTTGGAATGGTTACCGCTGTTCAATTTGAAATGGCTACCTCAGATTGGTCAACCTTATTTTCTAAGCAAGAAATCAAAGTCAGTTCGACCATGAGTATCCTGCCCTACATTATTTTTATGATTGCGATGATTACTATGAGGCTTTCATCTCATCGCCTTTTTTCTATCGCCCCACAAGCTACTTGGATGAAGCGGCTCCCGTTAATAGGCGGGTCTTCATTTATCGTGCTGGAACAGATGGCAATTCACCTTGCATCGAACCATCGAACTTTGGGATACCTGATGTCAATATTTGCCTTCACTATGGCGGGCATCGGCTGCTCATTTCTTATGCCTTCGCTCTATGCAATCTCTACTCAGATGTCATCAAAACCAGGAAGCATCATCATTGCCCAGATGACCTTTATCAATACCGTCTTAGTTTTCATTTTTAAGCTCGCCATCTCGTGGGCGGCTGGAAGATATTCGATTGGGACTGCGCTTTTAATTCCGGCGGTCATGCTCGCCTTCAGTGGGCTCGCCGGAAAGTTAGGAAATACCGAAAAAGTTAAGCTGGGGTAATCCAGAGCGTTGCAAGCGGTGGCACTCGAATCTCGGCGCGTGCTGCAAATCCTCTCGTTTCTTCTTCAACCGCATTGATAATTTGATTAGAAACTCCACTGCCGCCAAATTCAGGAAGGTCGGTATTGAGAATCTCGTGCCATTGACCAGCGTGGGGAAGTGGGAGCAGATAATTTTCATGTGGAACGGGCGAGAAGTTTGTGACGCAGACTAAGGGATTTCCTGCCTCATCCCATCGAACAAATGCCAAAGTGTTGCTGGCCGCATCATCACCGATGAGCCAAGAAAATCCAGCTGGAGTGACATCCTGCTGCCAAAGTGCGGGCGTGTTCTTGTATTGAGAGTTGAGTGCTTGAATAGTTTTCTGCACTCCATGGTGCTCGCCATATTCAGTCAGATGCCAGTCCAGGGACTTGGATTCACTCCACTCATCATTTTGCGCGAATTCGCAACCCATAAAGAGCAGTTTCTTTCCGGGATGAGCCCACATAAATCCATAGAGAGCGCGAAGCGTCGCGAGTTTCTGCCAGCGATCTCCCGGAATCTTATTTACTAAAGATCCCTTGCCGTGGACCACTTCATCGTGCGAGAAGGGGAGAAGAAAGTTTTCACTCCAGGCATAGAGGATGGAGAAGGTTATTTCGCCGTGGTGGTAGATGCGATGTATGGGTTCATGTTTGATGTATTCCAAAGTGTCATGCATCCAACCCATATTCCATTTAAATCCAAATCCGAGCCCATTCTCACTGGTCGGTTTAGTAACTCCACCCCACGCGGTCGACTCTTCGGCAATCATCATAATTCCGGGTGCCTGGCGATAGGCAGTTGCGGTAACTTCTTGTAAAAGTGCTACAGCTTCGAGATTTTCGCGTCCACCATTTTTATTGGGAAGCCACTGGCCTTCTTTGCGTGAATAATCGAGATACAACATAGATGCGACTGCATCTACTCGGATGCCGTCGATATGAAATTCAAGGAGCCAGTAGAGCGCACTTGCGACAACGAAATTTCGAACCTCGTTGCGGCCGTAATTAAAGATCAAAGTACCCCAGTCGGGATGCTCGCCGAGTCGTGGATCTTCATGCTCATATAGTGCGGTTCCATCAAAGCGAGCCAGCGCCCATTCATCCTTTGGGAAGTGGGCGGGTACCCAATCCAGGATTACGCCAATCCCTGCGACATGAAGGGCATCTACAAGAAACTTAAAGTCATCCGGAGAGCCAAAACGCGAGGTTGGTGCGAAGAACGAGGTCACTTGATAACCCCAAGAACCACCGAATGGATGTTCCATCACGGGTAGGAATTCAACGTGTGTGAAACCCGCTTGAAGTATGTAGGCCGTTAACTCAGTAGCGAGCTGTTGATAGGAAAGCCCTGGGCGCCAAGAACCCAGATGAACTTCGTAGACAGATACTGGAGCGCGCCATGGTTGAAAATCTTCTCGCGCTTTCATCCATTCGGCATCGCTCCATGAATGTTGTGACTCTTCAACGACCGAAGCTGTCAGCGGAGGAATTTCGGTTTGGCGCGCAAGTGGATCGGCATGGTCCACCCAACGCCCATCTTGCTGTTGAATGGCAAATTTATATTTAACTCCTGGTCCAAGGTCAGCAATAAATATCTCCCAAATTCCATTACCACCCAGAGGAATCATGGGATGGGAAGCTTTATCCCAGAAGTTGTGATCGCTGATCAGGCTGACCGAACGCGCATTAGGCGCCCAGACCGAGAAGGCGGTTCCTAATAATTCACCGTTCTCGCTGCGACGAACATGTGCGCCGAGTGCTTTCCATAATTGCTCATGTCGACCCTCGCCGATGAGATAGAGGTCCATTTCGCCCAAGGTGGAGAGGGGATTGAGGTATCCAGCAGGTGGGTATTGAACATTGGAGCGCACACTCTTTGGGAAGAGCTTTCGAAAACTTGCGCCAATATCCATCAGGTTTAAATCTTGACCTGCACGATATGTGCCACGCGACCTACAGGGCGAGCAGGATCAAGTCGCACATAGGTATGGGGTTGCCAAGTGTATTTAGCGCCGTCAAGTAAGTCGGTAACGGCAAAGTCGCCATCGAGCAATCCGAGCTCTTGCATATTCCAATGCACCGTACTTTCTTGCGCTCGTATCGGGTCCAGATTTACTACGACAAGAATAAGGTCATTGCCCTGCCTTTTGGAATAGGCAATTATTTGGTCGTTCTCGACCTGGTGAAAACGCAGATTGCGAAGTCGTTGGAGCGCGGGATGTGCTTTGCGAATCGAGTTGAGGGTAGAGATGAATGGCGCCAGAGTCAGTCCAGTTGTTGCTGCACGTTCCCAATCTCGAACCTTGATCTCATACTTCTCAGAATCTCGATACTCCTCGCCACCCTCTTTCAATGGTGTGTGTTCATAGAGTTCGTAGCCGGCATACATTCCCCACGATGGAGTCATCGTTGAGGCAAGTACCGCGCGGAGGGCAAAGACTGCCGGATTTCCGCTTTGTAGATGGAAGGGCAAAATATCTGGAGTATTGACCCAGAAGTTTGGTCGGAAGAAAGCAGATGTCGATTCACTTACCTCTCGTCCATATTCAATAAGTTCTTGTTTGGTCACGCGCCAAGTGAAATAGGTGTACGACTGTTGGAATCCGGCTTTGCCTAGTGCATGCATCATGGCTGGCTTGGTAAAAGCCTCTGCCAGAAATACAACGTCGGGAAACTCCGAATTGATGGAAGCGATGACATCCTGCCAGAAGTGCACCGGCTTGGTATGAGGATTATCGACTCGGAAGATAGTGACTCCGCGAGCAATCCAAAATTTCAAAATTCGAATTACTTCTGCTCGAATTCCAGGGTAGTCATTATCAAAGTTGATGGGATAGATATCTTGATACTTCTTTGGTGGGTTCTCGGCATAGGCAATCGTGCCATCGGGGCGAGTGGTGAACCACTCTGGATTTGATTTTACCCACGGGTGATCAGGCGAAGTTTGAAGCGCGAGATCAAGTGCGATATCAATCTTTAACTTCTTGGCTGCGGCGAGAAAAGCATCGAAATCAGCAAGTGTTCCCAATTCCGGATTAATTGCATCATGTCCACCTGCAGCTCCGCCGATTCCCCAAGGGACGCCAGGGTCAGAAGGCAAGGCTTCGAGCGAATTATTCTTACCCTTTCGAAATGCAATACCAATTGGGTGGATGGGAGGAAGGTAAAGCACATCAAAACCCATCGCGCTCACACGGTCCAGTGATTTTATGGCTGTGCGAAAAGTTCCAGAGGTTATGGTGCCATCGGCGTTCTTGATTGCGCCTTCACTGCGCGGGAAGAACTCATACCAGGAGCCGACAAGCGCACGTTCGCTCTCGACCTGAAGCGGGATGCTTTTGCTTCGGGAAGATAATCTCTTCGCATCACGATTTTTACTTGGATCTTGATGTTCAAAAGCTTCGATGTAATAACTCCACGTGCCGGTGCTGGTGGGAGTTATGGTGCCACCAAAACGTGCTGAGCCCGGCCAAATCTCCTGCATTGCAGAGCGCGAGACCTCTTTGCCAGATGGATTAATTAGGACAATCTCCCCAGAAATGGGGTCATGTCCTTCTCGAATAATTGTGGCGGATACTGGAATTTCCTCATGTGGAATCGCTTTCACACCAACAATTTCGCCACCGAATTCAACTCTCGGAGCGATATCGAGGATGGGAAAGCGACCGATCATCCGGAGCCTTCAGTATTTCCTGGATCAGCCGCCTTCACATCATGAATGTTGTATTTGGCAATTGCCTCTGAAACCACCTTTGACTTTATCTCGCCGGTAGCAACGAGCTGGGAGAGCGCGCCAATCACGATTGACTCGGCATCGACTTTGAAGTGGCGACGAAGCGCACCACGTGTATCAGAGAGTCCAAAACCATCGGTTCCAAGTGAGAGGAATTTATTCTTCACCCAAGGAGCAACTTGATCTTGAACTGCTTGCATAAAGTCTGAGACCGCAACGACTGGACCTTCATAGCCCTCGAGTTTGCGTGTGATATATGCGCTGCGCTGATCCTCGGGATTGAGCAAGTTATGGCGATCTGTAGCAAGCCCATCGCGACGTAGCTCGTTCCAGGAAGTGACCGACCAGACATTTGCTGAGATTCCGAAATCATCGGCGAGAAGTTGTTGTGCCTTCATCGCCCAGTTCATTGCTACGCCGGAGGCAAGGAGCTGTACCTTCTTCTTGCTCTTGAATGTGGCCGGAGCATAGAGATAGATGCCCTTAAGCAGGCCTTCCACATCAAGGTTCTTTGGCTCTTCTGGTTGTACATATGGCTCGTTATAAACAGTGAGGTAGTAATAGATATTCTCGCTGTTTTCACCATACATACGACGAAGGCCATCGCGAACAATATGGCCGATTTCAAATCCAAAAGCGGGGTCATATGAAACTACCGCTGGGTTAGTGGAAGCCAAGAGAAGTGAGTGACCATCTTCGTGTTGCAGGCCTTCACCATTGAGCGTCGTGCGACCAGCGGTTGCGCCGAGGACAAATCCACGAGCAAGTTGATCGGCTGCTGCCCAGAAGGCATCGCCAGTGCGTTGGAAACCAAACATGGAATAGAAGATATAAATAGGAATCATCGGTACATCATGTGTTGAGTAGGAGGTACCTACTGCAGTAAATGATGCAGTGGAACCCGCCTCATTGATACCTTCATGCAGGATTACACCACTAGTGGATTCTTTGTAAGAGAGCATGAGTTCACGGTCAACCGACGCGTAATTTTGTCCATGAGGGGAGTAGATCTTTAGTGATGAGAAGAGCGAATCCATTCCAAAGGTACGGGCCTCATCAGGAATGATTGGCACAAAGTGCTTGCCCATCTCAGGATCTTTGAGTAGATCTTTAAAGAGGCGAACAAATGCCATTGTGGTTGCTACTTCTTGATGTCCAGATCCACGCGCTACCGATTCATAGGTAGAAAGTGGTGGCTGCGCGATTGGCGCAGAAATCTTGCGTCGTGCGGGTACGGAGCCGCCCAGTACGGTGCGACGCTCCATCATGTATTTATATTCTGGTGAATCTTTACCTGGATGGAAATACGGAGGCGCTTTGGCGTCGATCTCTTCATCCTTAAGCGGAATATGCAACGTGTCGCGGAAGGCGAGCAGATCTTCGTGCGTCATCTTCTTCATCTGGTGAGTTGCGTTGCGCGCTTCGAAGTGTGAGCCAAGCGTCCAACCCTTAATTGTCTTTGCCAAAATTACAGTTGGGCGGCCTTTATGTTCAGTCGCTGCCTTGTATGCGGCATAGAGCTTTCGATAATCATGGCCACCGCGCTTTAGCGCCCAAATCTTCTCATCGCTCCAATCTGCAACCATGGCAGCAGTACGTGGATCGCGACCAAAGAAGTGCTCGCGAACGTAGGCGCCGCTCTCGGCCTTAAATGTTTGATAATCGCCATCGGTGGTGCGATTCATGAGTTCGAGCAGCGCGCCATCGCGATCTTTAGCGAGGAGTTCATCCCACTCGCGGCCCCAAACGACTTTAATGACATTCCAACCCGCTCCACCGAAGATGGATTCGAGTTCCTGAATAATCTTTCCGTTTCCACGGACCGGGCCGTCGAGGCGTTGTAAGTTACAGTTGATAACGAAGGTGAGATTATCTAAACCTTCGCGTGCAGCAAGTCCAATTGCGCCAAGAGATTCTGGTTCATCGGTTTCGCCATCGCCAAGAAATGCCCAGACGCGCTGATCGCTAGTGTCCTTAAGTCCGCGTCCATGCAAGTAGCGATTGAAGCGAGCTTGATAAATTGCATTGATAGGGCCAAGACCCATGGAAACTGTTGGGAACTCCCAAAAATCTGGCATCAAACGTGGGTGAGGATACGAGGAGAGTCCACCGCCATCATGCGAAAGTTCCTGACGGAAACCATCCATCTGATGTTCGGTGAAGCGTCCTTCCACAAAAGCGCGGGCATACATACCGGGGCTGGCATGACCTTGGAAGAATATTTGGTCTCCGCCGCCGGGATGATCCTTGCCGCGGAAGAAGTGGTTGAAGCCAACTTCATAGAGCGAAGCAGATGATGCATAAGTTGAAATATGTCCGCCAACGCCAATTCCTGGGCGTTGCGCACGGTGAACCATGACGGCGGCATTCCAGCGAATGAACGCGCGAATTCGACGCTCCATCATTTCATCGCCAGGGAAGGATGGTTCGAGTTCTGGTGCAATTGTGTTGATGTAATCGGTGCCGCGAAGCGCGGAGACACCAAGGTTGTTATTGCGCGCCTTCTCCATGAGGGAGAGCATCAAATATCTGGCGCGTACTGGACCGGCATTCTTTATGACGGCGTCGAGGGAGTCGCGCCACTCTGCGGTCTCGGCTGGATCAGTATCGACAAGCTGTCCGATGAGATGGTCTGGCGCGTTGAAATCTGAACTCATGCCCTTATCTTTCCATGAAATTCAGGGCTCGCTCTCCGCAAAATTCGCCAGATTTCACTTGCGGGAACGGCCTGGGACTAGGAGACTTCTATCTCATAAGTCACAGCGCAGGTGTCAGAATTGGAGGCCACACCCCCATGGGGGCAGAGCAAGTTGTAGAGCGCTTCGGATTAACCTCGGGCAATCTTGTTTTGGAAGTTGGCCTTGGCGATGATTGCGATCAGGTGTTGCGTGAGACTGTACAGGCGACGATTGGCACTTCATTTGTAGAGGATGAGGCAACTGATGTTGTCGATGCCGTGCTCTTATGGTGGCGCGAAGATGACGGTGATTTAGTCGACGAACTCGTCGACGCCCTCACATTTCTCGGCGAAAATGGACCAATCTGGTTGCTGACGCCAAAAGCGGGTCGCGCAGGTCACGTTGAACCTAGCGATATTCAAGATGCCGCCCCAACCGCTGGACTATCGCAGACGATATCCTTTGCTGCTTGTGCGGATTGGACCGCTACAAAATTAGTTGCCCGTAAATCTTCTTCCAAAAAATAATAAGCAACGAGAATAGGAAATCATGTCACTAGCCATCGGAAGCCACGCTCCAGATTTCACCTTGAAGAACCAGCACGGCGAAGAGGTTGCGCTATCAAGTTTTAAGGGAAAGAAGAACGTAGTCGTTCTCTTCATTCCCTTCTCATTTACGGGAATTTGTACTGGTGAACTTTGCGCGATGCGTGATGATCTCGCCGCCTTCCAAAATGAGGATGTCGAACTCTTGGCGGTTTCTTGCGACTCGATGTTTACCCAAAAAGTATTTGCTGAGCAAGAGGGCTACAAGTTCTCGGTCCTCTCAGATTTCTGGCCACATGGCGAGGTCGCCAAGGCCTACGGAATCTTTGATGAGGCTCGCGGCTGCGCGATTCGCGGAACTTTCATCGTCGATAAAGAGGGCGCACTCCGCTGGCAGGTCGTAAATGCCATCGGTGATGCTCGTAATATCGCCGATTACAAGGCTGCGCTCGCAGCACTTTAAGCCCGGTTTTCAACTTAGCCCGAATCCCTAGTAGAGTTCGGGCTATTGAATTGGGCGCTTAGCTCAGTGGTAGAGCGCTTCGTTTACACCGAAGATGTCGGGGGTTCGAAACCCTCAGTGCCCACCAGTTCACAGCAGTTCGAATTCCTTGCACGTTAATAAATGCTTAACTACATATAGAAGTGAAATGAGGAGTAATGAAGGCCGCCGTCTCATCGCAAGCCGCGCTCATTGAACTTCAACGCATCGATTCCGCGAATATGGCGGCCGAATCTAAAATCAAAGCACTTCCTGAGCGTGAACAAATCACCGCTATTCACGCCCGCCTTGCAGCAGGAGCTGTCGAACTCGAAAAGGCAGAGGCGGAACTAGCCGATGTTGCCATCGACCTTCGCCGCAGTGAAGTTGATGTAGAACAAGTTGCAGATCGTATGAAGAAGGATGAAAATCGCTTATCTTCCGGAACCGGAACTCCGAAGGAGCTGGAACAACTCCAACATGAATTAGTCACCCTGGCCAAGCGCAAGACAGAACTTGAAGATGGCGAACTCGAAATTATGATGCGCCACGATGCAGCCAAGGAGAAGGTGGCGACTCTCAAGAGCGATGATGATGGCCTTCGCAAACTAGAGCTTGAACTTAATATTCGTCTGGAAAATGCGACCACTGAACTGACTCGCGAAATAGAACTTCACAAGAGTTCCCGCACATTGGTCTTGCCTAAGATCGAACAACCGTTGCTTGACCTTTACGAAAAGATTCGGGCGAGTGAATACGGCGTAGGCGCTGCCCTTCTCATTGGAAATAAATGCGATGGCTGCCATTTAGCCATCAATGCCATTGAAATTGATCGAATCAAATCTTTGGAGAGCGATGAAGTTTTGCGCTGCGAGGAGTGCCGTCGAATTTTGGTTCGGATCTAATGTCACGCTCCTTTATCGTCACAGCCGATGGTGGCTCGCGTGGCAATCCCGGCCCAGCCGGATACGGCGCGGTTGTCACTGAAGGAAACCACATCCTGCTCGAACTCTTTGAAGCAATCGGTATTGCCTCAAACAATGTCGCCGAATACCGCGGTCTAATCGCAGCCCTTGAAGCAATCAATGAGCTTGATCCCAACGCCACGGTTGATGTTCGGATGGATTCAAAACTCGTTGTCGAACAAATGTCCGGGCGTTGGCAGATTAAGCATCCTGATATGCGAGAGCTAGCAAAGCGCGCTCGGGATGCACATCCCGCAAATCTTGTTACCTACCGCTGGATTCCCCGTGATGAGAATTCACATGCCGACCGCCTGGCAAATAAGGCAATGGATGGCGAGATTGCCACCGCAAACGTTCCGCTCCAAAAGAACTTTCTCACCGAGCGAGTTGTCTCTGGCGAAAAACCCACAACCATTTTTCTCGTCCGCCACGGAGAGACGATTCTGACTCCAGATCGACGATTCTCTGGGGGAGATGGTTCAGATCCAGGACTCAGCGAGACTGGCCGCAAGCAAGCCTCGGCAATCGCTTTAGAACTTGCAGCTCGCAAACCAGATGTTCTCATCGCCTCACCACTTCTTCGCACTCGTCAAACTGCCGAAATTATCCAGGGCGAAATTGGTTTGGATATTCATATTGATGAAGGCTGGATTGAATGTGCCTTTGGTGAATGGGATGGACTCAATGTTGCGGAAGTGCAAGAGAAGTTTCCCAATGAGTGGGCGCAATGGGTTTCCGCGCCTACCGCTCGTCCACCCGGCGGGGAGTCTTACCTTGATGTCGCAGAGCGGATTGAACCGGTCTTTCGGGAGTTGGCCCAGACCTATCCCGGTAAAAAGATTCTGGTCGTCACGCACAATGTCGTAATTAAAACTTTGGCATCGGTCATCATGAACGCACCATTGGAAAGCATTTATCACATCGATATCTCTCCATGCAGCCTCACCACCATCAACGTCTATGAATCTGATGGACTTAGCGTCGTAACATCATTGGCAGCTCGAAGCGTTATCAATCTCTAAGATTATGAACCTTTCTCAATTTCCATTAACAAAACCGCTTGCCAATAAATTTCGCGAGAGCGTCTCTGGCGATAAAGATGGAAAACCGGCATGGGTTCAATCCATCGCTGAGGGAGACGATGAAGGATATTTCGGACCCGAGAGTGCGGTCTGGCAAGTTCACGGATGTATCGCCACCATCGTCGGTGGAATTCGGGCGCTGCTCTTACAAGCTTGCCACCCAGCCCCACTTGCAGGAGTCGCGGAACATTCCCGTTATGAAAGCGATCCCTTAGGTCGACTGGCCGGAACTACTCGCTGGCTAACCATCACAACTTTTGCGTCAACTGATGTCATTCTTCGGGAAGCGGCTCGAGTTAATGCGATGCACTCCCATGTGAAGGGGGAGTACACCAATAAATCTGGCGAGAGACTTGCCTATCAAGCCAGTGATCCGCGCTATTTATTATGGGTGCACTGCGCATTTACCGACTCATTTCTTGCTACTCATCTTGCCCTTGGTTACCCCATCGATAAAGGCGCCGATGCTTATGTATCGGAGTGGAGCAAGAGTGCCGTCGCACTCGGCCTTAAAGATGCGCCGCAATCGGTGGCCGAACTTAATACAGTCATGGATAACTTTCGCAAAAATGAATTAAAAGCGGATTCGAAGACGGAAGAGGTAGTCAGATTCATTCTCAATCCGCCCTTTGGACGTGCTGGCCTAGTTTTCTATCGGATGCTGGCCAATACAGCTATCTCAACTCTGACTCCAAATGAGCTACAAATTCTTGGACTCAAGCCACGATCCAAAAAGTGGCGCATCATTACTCGCTTCTTCTTGCAGATCTTTATTGCGATTCTCGGCGGTCAATCCCCGAGCCAGAAGGTAGCAATAGAGCGGTGTGATCGAATAAAGGCTAAACAATCACATCAATAAACCAGCTCTTTTTGCCCACTGGTTTTATCAAGGTGCACTTAAAATTCACTGCGATTAATTTATAAAGTTCCACAGGGGTCGTAGGTTCGCTTTTTTGCTCAAGTAAATATCGAGCAATTTCGCCTCGATACTTCTTAGACATGTGAGTGATGACTTTCTTTTCACCATCAACTTTTGTAAAAATTCGGATTCCTACCGTATTTAATGGATTTGGCGTCCAGACCGATAAATACGTTGAGGAGCGCATATCAACAATGAGCTGCTCATCCAATCCATCAAGCGCCTCCGCCAATGGTCCCTTCCAATGCGACGGAACTATCTTGGCTTTGTAAAATGGAATTACATCTTTAATCTTGAGTGCGCCAAATACAGCTGAGATAATAAGTATCGCCTTTTCGGCGCGTTTCCGAGCGGCTGAATTCAACGTTTCATAGACAAGGCCTTGATATAGAACTCCGCTATAGACGCTTATTGCTTCCTCGCAATGCGAAATATCAATCTTTAATTCTTTAAGTGTGCTGGACCTTGCTTCAGTTAATTGATCGGCGAAACTCAAAGTTCCTAAATTCAACTTTTTTGATGTCGTGGGTAGGTGCTTACCTTCACTCGGTGGCAGGAGGATAAGCATCGGTGTTGAGCGTACCTGCCTCGGGATGAAAGGGGCTGCAGATTTGCCGTACTCTTTACCCACTGAAGAGTCGCCCGGATCACCGCGTTATGAAAATACCGAGGAAAGTCCGGACTCCAAAGAGCAAGGTGATGGCTAACAGCCACTCGGAGCAATCCGCAGGAAAGTGCCACAGAAAATAAA
>CAILWW010000078.1 GCA_903838035.1 uncultured Actinomycetes bacterium
AACCGCACCAAGTCTTCCTGTGCTCGTTCCAGAGATGGCCGATAAGACCATCATCATCAATGGTGTTGCAAAGACTTATGCCATGACTGGTTGGCGCGTAGGTTGGATGATTGGTCCAAAAGATGTCATCAAGGCAGCCACCAACCTCCAATCTCACTTAACCTCTAACGTCTCAAATGTTTCGCAGCGCGCGGCAATTGCAGCCCTGACTGGCGATCTCGCTGCGGTCCACGAGATGGGTCTGGCTTTTGATCGCCGCCGCAAATTGATGGTCAAGATGCTCAATGAGATTCCGGGCGTCTCTTGTCCAACTCCAACCGGTGCCTTTTATGTATATCCATCGGTTAAGGGAGTGCTTGGAAAAGAGATTCGCGGCAAGCGTCCCCAAACCTCAGCAGAACTTGCAACGCTCATTCTAGAAGAAGTAGAAGTTGCCGCAGTTCCAGGCGAGGCCTTTGGTCCATCTGGATATTTGCGCTTCTCTTATGCCACCAGCGATGAAGATATTGTTGAAGGTATTACCCGCGTACAAAAGTTATTGAGTGAAGCTAAGTAATTAAAGTTCAGCTCCAACGAGCCTTACTTCTGCTTCCAAAGTAATTCCAAACTTTGCCTTCACTCGACTTTGTGCGCTTCGTGCTAACTCAATCAAATCAGCTGCAGTTGCGCTGCCGGGATTAGTTAAGGCCAGTACGTGCAGCGAGGAGATTGCTGCCCCTTTTACAACTTCACCTTTTTCGACTCCCGCGTGCTCCATCAACCAAGCTGCAGAAGTCTTCACTTCACCATTTGCTTGAGGCCAGCGAGGTGCATCAACGGGCAACTGTGCCGCAACATCCGCGCTCACAATAGGGTTGGTGAAGAAAGATCCAGCTGACCAGATATTTTGCGATGAGAGCATCCCCTTGGATTCGCGTAGCGCCATTACAGCTTTGCGTACATCGGATATTGGAGCGCGATCGCCAATATTTATTCCTAGCTTATTTGCCAGTTCTCCGTACATAACCGGTAAAGATAGTTCACCATTACGCAGATGAAATGTGACATCGAGAATTACATAACGAGGAGCGCTCTCTTTAAATATTGAGTTTCGATAAGTAAAGCCGCATTGATCAGCGGTAAAAGTTACGACTTTTTTAGCTTGGCGATCATAGGTTCGCAGACGTGCAATTACTTCGCCTACTTCATGGCCATAGGCGCCAATGTTTTGTACTGGAGCTGCGCCAATGGTTCCTGGTACTCCACTCAGCGACTCAAGATTTGCTAGTCCCTTCGATATGGTGAAGGAAACGAATTCATCCCAATCTTCACCGGCGGCAACGGTTAATAAGCCACCGCTGCAAGCATCAATGTCATAAGAATTACCTTCGGTTTCTACGATAACCACGGTTCCGGCAAAACCTTCATCTCCAATTAGAACGTTAGAACCGCGACCCAAAATCAACAATGGGGTCTTAGCTGCATCAGCTGCTTGAACTGCAGAAATAAGTTCAGCTTCAGTCGTTGCGCGAATTAAATGGTGCGCCGGCCCTCCTACATGTAGTGAGGTGAAGTTGGATAACGACTTCGGGCTCATGGGTTAAGGCTAACGGCGTGGGACCAGAATCTCATTCTTGCCGCGGAATCGATCGAGAATTCGGTCGTAATTCTTCTTAGATTGCTCATCGCGATATGCCTCATCGGTGTCGTAATAGCCGTGATGCCGGGCCTGCTCCAGTGGCAGAGCTAGCTGGAGCAGCCGTCCCTGGGCTTGGCGCAATTTCAGTGAAAATTCGATATCGGCATTTCGATAATAAACCGCGCGAATATTAAAAGCATTCGCCTGGAGTGCATTCTCTTTGTTGAGCGCCATGAAATAACTAAAGAGGACATCGACCTCGCCATCGTCTTTATCTTCCACACTGCGCCATTCATCCTCGGTATTGATTAATCCACCGCGCCAGCCAACTGCGGAATATTCGCCATTTTTGAGAATCTCTAGCACTGGAGTTACGGCATCACCAAGGAAAATTGTGGATGGATCCATCACGATTACATATGGGGATGGCGCGAATTTGAGCAGCGCATTGATTGCCTCGCCCCAGCCAACGCCATCGGCAATCTGGATCAAATATGTACGCTCATCAATCTCGCTCTTGAGCACCTCGAAATCAAACTCCCCCGGCAATATTGCGGTAATCGCAATATCCGGGCCAACGTGCGCCTTTATCGCTTGAATAGATTTAGCGGCATCCTCAGCGAAGCCATTGATATACATGGCAATCGCGGCCTTATATTCAATGCCGGTTATTTTTCGCAGGTCTCCGATGCGAGCGTATTTCTTAAATGGTGCATTAGACATCAGATGGCAATACTTGCTTTGGCCATTCCCAGGACCTTCACGCCATCAACTTCAGCAGTGATCTCAATCTTTGCTCGGCCATCTTCAATCGATGAAACCTTGCCAGCGATATTTAGAAGAACATCTGTATCAGCAGGCACAACTACAGGTTTGGTAAAGCGGGCGGAAAATTCCTTCACTGCGGCGCTTCCAGCAATATCGCTGATGTATTTCCCGGCGAGCGCCATGGTCAACATTCCATGAGCAATCACATCGGGGAGTCCGACCGACTTGGCAAACTCTTCATTTTGGTGAATTGGATTCTGGTCGCCGCTGGCATTTGCGTAGGCAACCAAAAGGGCACGGTTGATGGGATATGACTTAAGTTCGAGCTCTTGACCGACTTCTAGTGGCGTCATGCGCGCACCACCAATGTGGACCAGGTCGATGCAACGAGTTCGGCGCCGAAATGTAAATCAGAACGGACTGAGACAATTTCGTTGCCAGCCATGACGCGAGCGCTCTCGATGGTTGAGGAACAGAGCAGAGTGTCGCCCGCAACAATGGGGCGGAAAATTTCAAAGCGTTGATCGCCGTGAACAACTCGAGTCCAATCTAAACCGCTATCTTGAAGCAGCTTCTGGGATTGATCCAAAGTTATAGAAATGGCAAAAGTAGGTGGCGCGACTTGGGTATTACTTTCACCCACGACGGCAGCAAACGTTGAGATAGCTTCTTGGGTAACAAGAGTTGGTGTGGCACCGGGAAAGGTGCGCCCGATAATTTCCGCGTTAAGCACGGTCGGGTCTAAATGAGATTAGCGAGTCTCGCGGTGAACTGTTGAAGACTTGCAACGTGGGCAGAACTTCTTGAGCTCAAGACGATCTGGATCGTTACGACGATTCTTCTTGGTGATGTAGTTACGCTCTTTGCACTCTACGCAGGCCATAGTGATCTTTGGGCGTACATCCGCGGACTTGCTTGCCATTGTGGTGCTCCTTTAAGAATCTGAGGGTTGAAGGTTACTTCAACACCTGCCGAACTGATAAATCGAGTAGCGGAACCGGGATTTGAACCCGGGACACAACGATTATGAGCCGTTTGCTCTACCAAACTGAGCTATCCCGCCACGAAAATTCAGCGCAAAGGCCGAACTCTCGAGCCCCCCAACGGAATCGAACCGTTGACCTCTTCCTTACCATGGAAACGCTCTACCGACTGAGCTAGGGGGGCCTACCTTTTAAGTAGAGGGTGAGCCTACAACCTGCCCCACGCGGAGGAGAAATTGGTCCCCTGCCATGCGAGAATTCCCATATGCGAGCTCGTGATTATCACCTTCCGAGCCTTCCGCACTGGCACCGTCCTCATGGCGGCGAACAAAGGTGGCCGGTCTCCTTCGTAGTAGCCATCGTGATCGCTCTTCAATTCTTATTACCCAAATCCCTCTCACTAAAAGTCCAGCCCATCATCTGCATCGTTGAGGCAATCCTTGCCATCGCGCTCTTTGCCTTAAACCCGGGTCGTATAAGCGCTCACCGCTCGGGACGATGGGGGTTGGGGGTCGCGCTCACCGGCGTGATGACGCTCTCGAATATTTCCTCGGCAGTACAACTCGTACAAAATCTCATTAATGGAAATGTAAAGAGCGCTAATCAACTGCTCTGGTTCGGTGGCTCTATTTGGCTGACCAATATCGTCGTCTTTGGACTTTGGTATTGGGAGTTTGATCGCGGTGGTCCAGGCGCTCGTGCTCAAGCGCTTAATCCATATCCAGATTTCCTATTTCCGCAGATGACAGATCAGCGATATGCGCCCGAGCACTGGAACCCATCTTTCTTTGATTATCTCTATACATCTTTTACTAATGCCAGTGCATTTAGCCCGACCGATGTATTGCCGCTTACCCGATGGGCAAAAGCGTTAATGATGGTTCAATCAGCGACCTCTTTAATTACGGTTGGACTTGTTATTGCTCGAGCCGTAAATATCCTGCGCTAGCCTCGTTTAAAGATTTTCTTAAATGGATAGGCAATTCTCTTGCTTAATCGAGTTGTCTGCTCAATGGGCGAAACTTTCAAAACTTTATTTGAGCTAGGTTCATCCGGAGTAGCGACAAAAGTCAGAGCCGGTGAAGATTCATCCAAAGAATCGGCAATGCGTTCAATAGTAGTAATCAACGACATCGCCCGACCAAGTTGCTCATGATCGGTGGTTTCTGATTCAGCCAATAATTGTTCGGCCAAAGTTTGTCCTGCTATTCGAAGCTCCTCAGCATCGTATCCATGAGCCGCGTTGCTCTCCATATTCTCTGCCTTCATCGTCAAGGCATAGCTCGCGGCAGAAATTGCATTGGCAATAGGTCGGTTGATGCTTTGTGGAAGGCCGCCGTCAACAGTTGCATCAAATAAAGTTCGCGCAATCGTTCGAACTTGAAAGATAATATGTTCAACGGCAACTTCGCGAGTGAAAAGTTCCTCTGCATACTCTTGCTCGGCATTGGGAAACCACCGCGCATGAGCTTTCGCCTCTTGCGCTTGCGAGCGCGCTGCCGGAATCTCTTCGATGAGGCGACGTCCTTGGGCAAGCCACTTTCCCGCTTGTTCCTGGGTGTAACCCGCGGCGACTCCTTCGGACATTTGCGCAAGTAACTTTGCGCTTCGCTCGGCCAGAGATTTCATCTGATCTAGCGTGCGGCCCGCAGGAGTTTTCGCATGAACAAAATATGAGAAGACGATGGCAACTGCAGCTCCGATCAGCGTTGACATCAAGCGATTAAAGGCGGTGGATTCACTAAGCCCAGGCCCAATAACAATAAGTGCCGTGACGGGCACGTTGACTGATGCAACTTCACCCAGATGCAATCCGCGCGCGACGACCGAGCACAACACAACCGTGGCGCCGATGGCAAAGAAGCTGTAGTGAAAGATCCAAATGCTGAGCAAAGCAACGCCAGCACCAATTGCGGTACCAACAATCTGACCGAATCCTTCGCGAACAGATTTATAGAGTGAGATTCGAATGGAGAGTGAGCAGATAATTGCAGAGACAACTCCCCCGTGATGAAGGAGTAAATCACCTAATAACCAAGCAGTTGAGGCAGCAATTCCTGTGACAGTTACTTGACGTACCCAAGCGCGTCGGTCAGTAAAGAGTTTGACGACGCGCTGGAAGAGCTTTTTCATAAATTAGCCAGCGAGCAGAACGCCTAAATACATTGCAAGGAGTGCGGTTAATCCGCTGATGGATCCCCAAATGGCAATGGATTTAGAAGTTTTTGCACGAGTATGCACAAATGCGGCGACGCCAGAGAGCAGAACGATCATCATCTTGGCACCGAGGACGCGTTGGTAGCCAGCAGACGCATCTGATGGAACCTTGGACATATTCCAAGCGCCAGTAATCACGAGGGCTGCAAATGCCGCCCATCCCACCTTATTAAATCCGCGGGCCGCAGCCTTTGGTGCATCTGGACTTACTTTGCGAAGCAAAGGAACAAGAGCTGCCAAAGTGAATTGGCCACCAACCCAAATACACGCACCAAAGACGTGCAGCGAGAGGCGAATACTGTCGATTGCTGAGGCGAGGTGAACTGAATTTGTCATAGTTAAAGGGTAGCCCCTACTTCAGCCTCTGCCTTAGAGATTCGAAGCCAGGAGAAGAATCCCCAGATCACAAATGGGGCGTAGATCGCGTACAAGATTCCGGTTGGGTAATTTCCGTGTACCAGAGCGAAGGGGACTCCCACGATATCAACAGCGACCCAGACCAGCCAGAACTCGACCCAACCGCGGGACATGGCGAAGGTAGCAAGAGCGGTACCGGTAAAGATCCAGGTATCTACATAGAGCCATTGACCGTAATAACGCTCGCCAAGTACTTTAAAGATTTGAAGAAAGAGGAAATAGCCAATCACAATGAGTGGGAGCAGAGCCATGCGTTCCTTTGCCGTTGTCCATCGTGGTGTTACGACCGGCTTTTCAACGTTCTTCTTCTTGTTTCTTGCCCAAATTATCCAGCCATAAATACTGACGAGGACGAGCAGTAAATTTCTTCCAGCTTGTCCATACAACGCGGGATGATCTGATGCCTTGGAGAGGGAACTGGAGAAAATTGCTCCGCAGAAGACGGTAAAGAGAAGTCCATCGCCCAAAATACCGACCGGCCATGCGGAAACTTTGCGGCGCATGCCGAGAACGGCAGATGCCAATCCGAGGACTCCGCCAATTATTTCGCGAACCAGAATAGTTTTACTACCGAAATGAATTGTGGAATCAAATAACCATTTAATGAGTGACATTTGCTGCTTCCTTCCGATGCCTACCTCTTAGAGAATCCCCCTTAGTGGGTGGGCAATACCAATTCTGAAAGCGGCAGGCGGGAACGGCCAGCAACTTCACGTTCAACCAAAACATCATCCGTGAGAACTTCCACACCAGCCTGCTTTCCGATCGCCAAGATAATTCCTGGACTGAGGTCAGAGGGCACTTCAAAGGTTTGCGCAAATGCCTCGCGGTCAAAGCCCGCCATCTGATGGACCGCAAAGCCACGGTGATGAGCTTCAATAGTCATCATCGCGCCAGCAAGTCCGAGGTCGTAAAGTCCACCTGGGCGTGGAGTTCCATCGTCGTGGGTCGTGCGGACTAGAAGTGCGATCAAAACTGAAGCTTTTGGCGCCCATGTCTTTTTAAAGCCAGAGAGAAGCTCTGACATCTTTGTAAATGCAGAATCTCCAGTATGTGCAATCATGAATCGCCATGGCTGACCATTCATGGCTGATGGCGCCCAACGCCCTGCCTCAAGAATTGCAGTGAGATCTTCGGTTCCCATTTTTACATCTGCTTGAAAAGCACGTGGGCTCCAACGCTCAGAGAGCAATGGATGAATATCGACTGATGTATCTGCTGGTTTGCGAGCGATGCTCATATTTATCCTTCTACTGAGAGTTGTGGAAGTGCCTTATCGACTGACTTTGGCAACCACCAGTTGGATTTTCCAAAGAGGTGCATCAAGGCTGGAACCAAGATTGTGCGCAAAATAAATGCATCAATAAATACGGCTGCTGCAAGGCCGAGACCGAATTCCTTGATGATCTTCTCTCCGCCGAACATAAATGAAGCGAAGACAGTAATCATGATTAAGGCTGCTGAGGTGATGATGCGACCTGTTTCAGCTTGACCAGTAACAACTGATTTCTCGTTGTCACCAGTTGCGACCCATTCCTCGTGCATACGACTGACGAGGAATACTTGGTAATCCATCGATAGTCCAAAGAGAATCGCGAGCATGATCACCGGCAGGAATGATTCGACTGGACCTGCGCCGATATTGAGAATCTTCTGACCCCAACCCCATTGAAACATTGCAACCACGATGCCAAATGAGGCAGCCGCTGCAGCCAAGTTCATGATTCCTGCGGTGAGTGGAATGACCAAGCTGCGGAAAGCCAAGAGGAGCAGCAGGCAACCAAGGAGAACAATGACCGCGATAAATAGTGGAATCTTGCTGCCGATCACTGAAGCAAAGTCATCGAAGATTGCGGTGATTCCACCGACGTGAATCTCGGTGTGACCACCATTGAGCGCCATCGGGATAATCTGGGTGCGAATCTTCTTAATCAACGCACTCGTCTTTACATCCTGTGGGCCAGTAGTCGGAATTACCGAGATAAATCCAACACCAGTTGATGGAGGTGCAATGACTGGTGAAACGAAGGCCACGCCAGGTGTGGTTGCCAAGTCTTTAGCAACCGCGGCAAGTGCAGCTGAATCTGCAGCAGTCTTGATTGATGCAATGACTTGAAGTGGGCCATTTGAGCCCTTTCCAAATCCTTCCGAAATTAGGTCATATGCCTTGCGAGTTGTGGTGCTCTTCGGTGAGTTACCTTGATCTGATGAGCCAAGTTGTAGTGAGAAATATGGAATAGCGAGAATTGCTACAAGCACTACGGCTACGAGTGCCAATGGGATCGGACGCTTTGCAACTGTGCGAGACCAACGGGCCCAGAGACTCTTCTCCATATCCTTATGAGTGCCAGCATCAATTGACTTACGATTTCGGCGGTTATAAACCTTGCGCTTCATAACTCCGAAGAGCGCTGGAAGCAGTGTTAGCGAAGCAATCATCGTTACCAAAACAGTAAGAGATGCAGCGATCGCAACGCCGTTGAGGAATGAGAGACGAAGAACAAAGAGACCAAGAAGTGCAATACAAACGGTGGCACCGGCGAATGTGACCGCGCGACCTGAGGTATTTACTGCTGTTACGGCGGCCTCTTCTGGCTCTACGCCTTGCGCAATTTCACGGCGGTAACGGCTGACAATAAATAAGGCATAGTCCACGCCTACGCCAAGACCGATTAAGGATCCGAGGATTGGTGCGAATGTCGCAATTCCGATGACGTGAGTCAAGAGCGTGACTATTCCTGATGCCGTTCCGAGAGCGAGGAGAGAGACGCCAAGTGGCAACAACATAGAGAGGAAGGAACCGAAGGAGACGAAGAGAATAATTCCGGCGGCGATGATTCCGATCATTTCACCGGGGCTGCCCTTTGGTGCGTTGAGCGCCGCAATTGCATTCCCGCCAAATTCAACCTGAAGGTTTGCAGAGCGAGCAGCTTCGCCATCTTTTACAAGTGCGCGCAGATCCGCATCTGGAAGTGCGCGACCAAACTTAGAGAAGACCACTGTGGCATAGGCGGTCTTGCCATCAGGGCTTACCTGACTTCTATTCATCGGATCATATGGGGATTGAACAGCTCCCACACTTGGGATGGAGCTTGCCGAGGTGAAGACTTTTGACATGGCAGAAACGACTGCCGGGTCGTTGATGGTGCCACTATTTACATGGAATACGACTTGGGCGCTATCGCCTGATTGCTTGGGAAGTGCCTTATTCAAAAGGGCATATGCCTTTGTGGAATCTGTTCCTGGCAGGCTAAATGAGTCATTGAACTTTGACCCCAACGATTGTGAGATGCCAGTAATTGCTATGAAGGCAATCAACCAAACGGCAATGACGATAAATTTGTGGCGAAAGGCAAAACGGCCAAGTTTTTTCACAGTGGATCCTTACAAAGGTTTTGGGATGAGGGGTTAAGGATAACCTCTTATACTTATTTATATGGGAATTCTGAGTCCAGCGGCGCTCATCCTCTTCTTACTATTCGCCGTTGCCTCATTTGTGTTACTCATTACTTATTGGCGCAAACTCGCCCGCCGCTCCCCCAAGACAATCGCGCTTCGAATACTCGCGTTATTTACCTGTAATTTACTTATTGTCCTATCGCTTGGCTTGGCTCTCAATGACTATGGAACCTTTTATAGCTCTTGGTCGGAACTCTTTGGAATTCAAACGGTTGAGCCCTCAATCACCGAAGCTCAAGTCAATCCCATCTCAAAGCTCGATATCGCCTCCGGCATCACAAACTCTGATGGCAGTGTGCTTTTACGCCAGGCGATCACTGGAGATCAATCAAAAGTTGT
>CAILWW010000079.1 GCA_903838035.1 uncultured Actinomycetes bacterium
GGTGCGTGGATCTTTTTCGTCAGCCATTAGATATCCAAGAAGCGAACGTCTTTAGCGTTGCGCTGAATGAAGTTACGGCGAAGTTCTACATCTTCACCCATAAGTACTGAGAAGAGATCATCAGCTGCTGCGGCATCATCAAGTGTTACTTTGATGAGAACACGGTGAGCAGGATCCATGGTGGTGTCCCACAACTCTTTAGCTGGCATTTCGCCCAAGCCTTTGAAGCGTTGGATGCCGTCCTCTTTCGGAAGTCGCTTGCCGGCATCTAGCCCGAGTTGAATAAATCCGTCGCGCTCTTTATCTGAGAATGCGTATTGGACTGGCTCTTTGCCGCCCCACTTTAATTTATAGAGAGGTGGTTGGGCAAAGTAAACAAAACCGTTTTCGATAAGTGGACGCATAAAACGGAAGAGAAGGGTGAGAAGAAGTGTGCGAATATGTTGTCCATCGACATCAGCATCGGCCATCAAAATAATCTTGTGATAACGAAGTTTGGCAACATCAAAATCATCGTGAATACCAGTACCAAGAGCAGTGATTAGCGCTTGTACTTCATTGTTTTGTAGGACGCGATCGATACGAGCTTTTTCAACGTTTAAAATTTTTCCGCGGATAGGAAGTACTGCTTGATAACGAGAGTCACGTCCGCCTTTGGTAGAGCCACCAGCAGAGTCGCCCTCAACGATATATAACTCGCACTTCTCTGGCTCAGTCCATTGGCAATCTGCCAACTTTCCTGGCATTCCTCGGCCTTCGAGCAAACCTTTGCGGCTTCGTGATAGGTCGCGGGCTTTGCGCGCGGCAACACGTGCTGCGGCGGCATCAATTGATTTACGGACAATATCTTTTCCTTCAGTTGGATTTTGTTCAAACCAACTTGTGAGGTGATCGTTCATTGCTTTTTGTGTGAAGGATTTTGCTTCGGTGTTGCCAAGTTTGGTTTTGGTCTGACCTTCAAATTGTGGTTCACCAATTTTGATGGAGACGATTGCGGTTAATCCTTCACGGATATCATCACCAGTAAGACGATCTTCCTTCTTGCGGATAAATCCCCACTCTTCGCCAAATTTGTTTACAACTGAGGTGAGAGCGGTACGGAAACCTTCTTCATGAGTTCCGCCCTCGTGAGTATTGATTGTATTGGCGAAGGTGTACACAGATTCAGAAAATCCGGTGTTCCATTGCATCGCCACTTCAAGGCTCATTTTGTGTTTTGTGTCTTCGGCATCAAAGGCGATGATGGATTTATGTTGTTCACCTTTAGAAAGATTTAAGTGGCGAACGAAATCAATGATTCCGCCTTCGTAGTGATATCTGGCGTTTAACGGATCGCCCTTTTCATCTACGTGGCCAGGACGTAAATCAGTCAAAGTTATTGTTAGGCCTTTATTAAGAAATGCCATCTCACGAAAACGGGTAGAGAGTGTTTCGTAGGAAAAATCTGTGGTTTCAAAAATTTCGGCTGACGGCCAGAAAGTTACGGTGGTGCCGGTCTTTGTTGTTGCATCACCTTTTCGAACTGGATGTTGTGGAACGCCGAGTTTGTATTCTTGGAACCAACTAAAGCCATCGCGTTGTACTTCTACGGCGAGATCTGTGGAGAGGGCATTAACGACGGAGATACCCACGCCGTGCAATCCGCCTGAGACTGAATAGCCGCCATCGCCAAACTTTCCGCCGGCATGTAGAACAGTGAGCACGACTTCAAGGGCGGGCTTCTTCTCGACTGGGTGGATATCAACTGGGATACCGCGGCCATTGTCGATCACTCGAAGGGAGCCATCTGGCATCAGGGTGACATCGATGGTGTCGCAATATCCAGCGAGAGCTTCATCGACTGAGTTATCTACGACTTCATAGACCAAGTGGTGGAGGCCGCGCTCTCCGGTGGAGCCGATATACATACCGGGGCGCTTGCGGACGGCGTCGAGGCCCTCGAGGACGGTGATATTGCTGGCGTCGTAGGATTTCTCAGCCATCTCGCACCTCCTTGAAAATTAGGCCAAATCGCTGGAGAGCCAATCCTCGCCCGATTTCGCTTACTTTAAGAGTTACATCCTAGTCGTAAATCCTTCATAGGCCTAGCCAAATTCGGGTTAGGTGGGCAATCTGCGGGCTTTTTGGCGAAGGGTTGTGGGTGGTTACTGGTTCGGATTATCCGAAGGTATCTCTGGGGCCTTTCGCGCCACGGACAGATCGCAACCCCTTTTTCCAGCTTGGAGCGTTTGGGCCAAAGATGGCCAGCTCCTCGACCAGGGCTCCTGGGGCGGAATTAGCGATGGTTTTTAAGAGGTCGTGTTGAATGATGGAGAGTTGGGTCGCCCAAGCTGTTGAGGTGGTGCGAATAGTCAGACGGCCATCTACAAGTGAGATAGGTGTTGCACGAGACGCGATCTCTGCGCCAACAATAATTTCCCAATCAGTAAAGAGAGTTCCCTCAGCAATTCCTTGTTTCCAATCGCGAGCAACAACAAGTTCTTGTAGCGCACCAGCTAATGAGAGTGGATCGTTTACATTGGTGCGCTCTTCAACAATTTCGTTACCGATTTTCTTTCGACGATTTCCAGTGCGAAATGCGCGATACAACTCGCGAGCTAAATCTCTGCTCATGATTTATTAACCGAACCGGATTTAACATGGAAACGGGCGCCGGTAAGTTCGGATGGTAAGTCGCTTTCTACCGCCACAGTAATAAGTGTTTGTTCTGCGCTCTTTGCTAAAGAGATCAAATGTGTTCGCCGCTCATCGTCCAACTCTGAGAAAACATCATCGAGGATAAGAATTGGTGAGAGGCCATCGTTTTTAAGTAATTGATAGGTCGCTAATTTAAGAGATAGTGCGATGGACCAAGATTCACCATGGCTGGCATAACCTTTAACTAAATGATCGCCAAGGTGTAATAAAAGATCGTCTCGGTGGGGGCCGGTTAAGGTTAGACCGCGCTCAATCTCTGCCACTCTTGTCACTTTCATTCGCGCCAGTATTTGCTCTGTGTTCTCTGTTGGAACAATTGATGGGCTTTCAATACTTGCTTTGTAATCTATCCGAGCGGGTTTTTCAGAGGAGATCTCTTTATATATTTCAGTAAAAACTGGTAATAAATCATTTAGAGTTTGTAGGCGCGCTGCAATAACTTCGCCGCCGAATTTTGCTACCTGTTCATCCCATGATGCAAGGGATTCATTTCCTGCGCGAGATTTTAAAAGTGCATTTCTTTGCCGGACCGCTCTTTCATAATCAGAGATAACTCCAGCCATACGAGGGGAGCGTAACATTATTATCTGGTCAATAAATTTCCGACGTTCAGAGGGATCTCCCCGTACCAGATCCAAATCTTCTGGCGAGAAGTAGATGGCTTGAACGATGCCAAACAATTCTTTCTGACTTCGAACTGGGTTTTGATTTATACGAGCCCTATTCGCCTTCTCAGTATTTACCTCTAGTTCTACCAATACTTGCCATTCTGGGAGCTCTGTGGTGGCTCGAATATAAGCGCTCGTTGAACCTAGTTGTACTAAAGGTGTATCGCTAGAAACGCGGTGGGAGCTCAGAAAGGAGAGGTAAAGGATTGATTCAATGATGTTGGTTTTACCTTCTCCGTTACGGCCCACAAAAATAGAGATGCCGGGGGCGAGATCCAACTCTAGGTTTTTATAAGACCTAAATGTTTGGAGGGAGAGGTGCGAGATAAACACTTTTAGGTACTAAAGGCGCATTGGGTTAAGGAGGTA
>CAILWW010000080.1 GCA_903838035.1 uncultured Actinomycetes bacterium
GGTAATCAAACCAAGTGGAATGTCGTGCGGTTGCCAGAGTGTGCGCGCGATGAGATCGGCGGCAAGCAAGGTGATGGCGCCGATAAGGCCGCTTAAGGAGAGCATCCGGCGATGTGATGGGCCAACAAGTGTGCGCGTGATGTGTGGGATCAAAAGTCCGATGAAGGCGATCGAGCCGACTGCGCTGACGGTGGCACCGACGAGCAAGGCCATCGCAAGGATTGCCCAGAGGCGAAGTCGCTTGGGATTAACGCCGAGGTAATGACTGGAGGCATCTCCGAGCGAATAGATATCGAGCTTGCGCGAGACGAAGAAGGCGAGGATGACGCCGACTTCGATAACTGGTGCGGTGACGGAGAGCGTTTGATTGCTTAGAAGCGAGAGCGAACCAAAGTTCCAGAAGGCGATTGATTGAATGCTGGGCTTGGGGCTGGAGGTAATCAAGATGCCGGCAAGTGAGGTGAGGATGGATGAGATTGCGATACCAGTGAGCAAGAAGCCAAAGCCCTTATTGGGCGCAAGCCATTGAACGAGAAGTGCGGTGATGGCAGCGCAGAGAACCGCGGCATAAACATTATGGCGAGAGCCGTATGCAGCTGCGCCGGAGGAGATGACGGCGATAGTGCCAAGAACAGCGCCGCTGGAGAGGCCAATCAGAGTTGGTTCAGCAAGTGGATTGCGAAAGATGCCTTGTGCAATAGCGCCGGCAAAACCAAGTGCGGCGCCAAAGAGAATCGCGCCGAGCGCTCGCGGCATGCGTACATCCCAGACGGTTGTTCCATCTATTCCAGAGTGATTGGTGAGTAATTTCCAGAGAGGTGTATGTAAATGCAGAACACCAATGCGAAGTGAGAGTAGAAAGAGAAGTGCGAGAAAGATGGTGCCACCAATATAGATCGCGATATCACGCTTCATTATTTACTCACCGAGATTATTGCTTTCCGGAGGAGAGGCTCAAGAGCGGATGTGCGGGGTCCGAAGGAGAGGAAGAGCGAATCATCGATTGTGACAAAGCGCTGATGCTGTCCCGCCGGAGTCTGTGCCACACCAGGCAACTGTAATAAACCTTTAACACCGCCAACAGAGGCGAGCCCTTTGGTCATCAAGACAATTACATCAGGCTTCATCTTGATGAGTGCTTCCGCGCTCAAGTCGCTAAAGGGAGTTTTGAAATTTGCCGCTCCAACATCTTGGGCTCCGATTGCCGAGAATAAGGAATCTGCTCCAGATCCAACTCCTCCAATGAGGTAAATCGATGCTGTTCCACGAAGGTAGAGAAAGGCAACCTTGGTAGCGAGTTTTGCATATTTGCTTTGTGTTAGTTTCGCTGCAAGGAGCGAGTAGGCCTTAGGTACTTTGAGCGCGTCAGCAATTGCCTTTTCTTTTGGCAAGATATCGGAGAGTGCGTATGCACTTGGGATAGAAACAATTTTGATCTTGCTCTTTTTAAGCACATCTAACGCGCTTTGTGGGCTGGTGTTGTTATCGATAAAGATGATGTCCGGGTTTTGAGAAAGAACCTTCTCTACGGACAGTTGGTGACCTGCGGTATCAAGTGGAATCGATGCCAGCTCTGGCATGGTGGATGCGATATCGCGACCAACAAGGTTGGATTTATATCCAAGTGCCGCAACAATCTCGGCAGCGCCATTTCCTAGCGCAACGATTCGCTTATATGCAGGAAGTTCACCTGAGTGAACGATGGGAAGTGCGATCTGTGCTGGACCAATATTGGGAACCGACACTGCGAATGAAGTTGTCGGGATAAGTGTGAGGGCCACAACTAAACACACTGTCATTTTTCTCACTGGTTGATTATCACACCACAAGCAATCGCCTTTTCCGACAGTAGCCGAGATTTTGTCGGAGGCGCAGGCGTAAGAGATGGCCTAAATTGCGCATGTGCCTAAGAAAATCCTTCTCCTCGCTATCGCGGCAGCTCTATCGATACCCTCTGCAGCAAACGCGGTACCAATCAAAAGCATTACTGGTTCTAATGGCGCAATTCTTAGTGTTAATAAAGTTTCCAACCTCAAGAGCGGTGATGCTCTTACGATTAACGGCGCGCACTTTGATGAGACCGTCGGTATCTATGTTGCGATGTGCAAAGTAGTTCCAAAGACCGATCTTCCAACACCATGTGGCGGCGGGATTGATAAGACTGGTGCATCAAAGTCTTCAGTCTGGATCTCATCAAACGCTCCGGCTTATGGCGCGGGATTGGCAAAGCCATATGGAGTCGGTGGTCGATTTACCGTTGGAATCAAAGTTTCACCGATCATCGGGAAGTTAGATTGTCGCAAGATCGCATGTGCCATTTATGTTCGTGCCGATCACCTTCGTACAGATGACCGTACTTACGATTTACATATCCCATTAACGTTCGCAAAATAACCCACGGAGAGAAGAGAAAAATGAAAAAGATAATCGCAGGAGTTGCAGCAGTGCTTATCGCTGTTGGCGTTGCGCCATCGGCCATGGCCCAAACATCAATTATGACTGGTTCAAGTCCACTCACAAATCTCAATCCACTGGGTGCAACCCTGCACCTTGGACTTTCTAACTTTCCCGACGGTAAGGGAATCTACATATTTGAAGTAGTAAAGAACCCAACCGGCGGTCGCCCAACAATCATTAATAACGACCAGAGCTCACAAGCGTGGGTTATTGCTAATGGTCCTGCGGGAAGCACATCCCCAATGGGCGATATCAAGGTAGTTGTCACTGCAACATTCGGCGGTCAGACCTGCACCGACAACTGTGGCTTGTACTTTGAATACGATCACACCAACTCCACCGATACCAGCGAGGATCACTTCGTACCTATCTCTTTTAGCGCAGCCGCTCCTACTTCAGCAGGAAGCGAGACCACAACAGCGAGCGTTACTGTCTCCGGACAGATTGATGGCGTTGCCCTCTCTGCGTCACAACCAGGAACACTTGCTTACCAAACCCCAAAGTACGTAGTTGCAGCAGCTTCAGATGGCTCAACACCAACTCTGAAGATCACCGCAGACCCATCAGGTAAGACTTTCTGTGTTCTCAATGGAAATTACATCAAGGCGGTTTCTGGTACTGGTGCATGCAACCTCGAAATTCATTCAGGAGCAGCAGTCGGGTACTTCCCATTTATGCTCAGCAAAGGCATCCAGAGCGCCAAGCAGAGCGTGACATCAATCAAGGTGGGCAAGCCTAAGAACATCGCCCTTACGACAAACTTCCAAGAGATGATTTCTTACAAGAGCACCACGCCAAAGATTTGCACAGCCGTTGATAACACCATCATCGGACTCAAGGTTGGTTCATGCCTTCTCAATGCATCAGCAGTTGGAAGCGCGAATTACGATCAATTCAGCGCAAAGGTAAAGCTTGCAGTAGTAAAGAAGTAATACCTACTTCGAAGCCAGAGCTCGTAATCCAGCAATCGCAAAAGTAGTTGCGTTCTGGATTTCGGGCTCTGCTGCATTTCCGGCTTCAATGCGAACCGATGCGGCATCAGTAACGCTCTGCAAGAAGGCTGCTGCGCCTTTAATGTCTTTGATGCCAGTTTCAGAAAGTGCCTGGCGAAGTGGGGCGAGTAGCGCGCGGTGGCCGATTGCAATCTCTTCTTTACGAAATTCTGGTGGAGTCACGGTATTGAGGGATTTAACCAACATGTGGCGGCCATCTTCAACATAGCGAAGTCCTTCGGCGATCCAGAGCTCAATAGTCTGGAATGGATCGGTGGCGCTTTTGATTGCATCGGCCAGGCGCAGTGCGTAGTAATCAAGTTCTTCGATAACTAAGTCTGCGACCAGGTCGGCAGAGCTTGAAAAATATTCGTAGATTGAGCTGCGGGATAAGCCTGCCTTCGCGGCGACGGCGGCGACGGTGATTGCAGAAGCGCCTTCTTGAATTGCCAGATCCAACGCAGCAGCCATCAGCTGTTCACGGCGAAGTTCGCGGTGAGCGGCGACGGAGGGCGCTTGAATCTTGGGCACAGGCCTATTCTCGCACCAAATCCGCAGATTACGCACTGCCAAATATCACCTTTCTCCCCCATCATTAAGGCATGAAATCAAAAGGCAGCAAAGGACAGGTCGCTCTCTTATCAGCAGGAGCGCTTATGGCGATAACAGTTGCTGTCCTCGAAGTTGCACATTCTGCGGCTGGTGGATCTGGCTCCACCCCCGCTCCCATGGTCTCCACCGTTAGCCAAAACGTCGCAAGCCCGGCACCAGTTCAATCCACAA
>CAILWW010000081.1 GCA_903838035.1 uncultured Actinomycetes bacterium
GAAGGCATTGAGTATGCGCAACGACGAGCCAGAACGGGCCTCGCGCCCGTGGGACAAGGACCGCGACGGCTTCGTCATGGGCGAAGGCGCGGGCGTCGTCGTCATTGAAGAACTCGAGCATGCCAAGGCTCGCGGCGCAAAGATTTATGCAGAGGTCGTTGGCCAAGGCCTGACTTCTGATGGTTATCACATTGCCGCACCCGATCCCGAAGGTGCTGGCGTTACTCGCGCAGTGCAGTTTGCATTGGATGACAGCGGCGTCAAACTTTCCGAGGTAGTTCACCTCAATGCTCACGCAACTTCAACACCGGCCGGCGATGTTGCTGAAGCTAATGCCTTAACCGCAGCCTTGGGCGCCGATATTTCACATGTTGCGGTCTCGGCAACGAAGTCGATGACCGGCCACTTGCTTGGTGGCGCCGGCGCGATTGAGTCAATCTTCTGCGTGCTTGCCCTTCACCATCGCATGGCTCCCCCAACTATCAATATTGAGAACTTGGATGAGGCCGTGAAAGTAGATGTCGTTCGTGATGTCGCGCGCAAGCTGCCTGATGGACCTATTGCAGCGCTCAATGACTCATTCGGATTCGGAGGACACAATGTCGTCCTCGTCTTCCGTTCTTATCAAGAGTAAGAGGCTTAAGAAACCTTAAAAGCCACAGAGACGGTGACGGTTACTGTCTTTGGAATTGAGGATGTGTCATACATTCCGCCAGCAGATGTATCTACTGAATCTGGAGTAGTGACTTGAACCGGTCCACTGGTGACCGAGAGGACCGCACCAAGTTTTGATCCGACAGATTTTGTAATAGAGACTGCGCGCAACTTCGCATCCTTCATCGCATCAGCTAAAAGTTGCGGACGAAGCGCTGAGAGATTTGAAACATAATATTGCGGACCATAGTTATTAACATTGACACCGGTCTGGAGTAGTCGGCCAATTCCATTGCTCAAAGTTTTGATGAGTTGAACATCCTTAGAGCGAACGGTCACATTCTGATTGGCTGTGTAGGAGAGTATGCGGCCGGTTGGATTTCCGTTGCTGTACTCAGGTGTTGAATAAGTATTAACTCCACCGACTTCGATTCCATTAGCCGGCACTCCGCCTGTTGTGAGATATCCCTGAAGCGCAGTAACGCTTGACTCGACTTTGGTAACAGCCGCCGATACCTTCGATGAGGATTCGGAGACATTAAGAGTCCAGACGACATTATCTGCAACCGCACTTGTCTTTGCCTGACCGGTAACAGTAATCGCGTTCCCCGCGCGAGAGGCAAATCCACTTCCCACCAGACTTAATCCATAACCCATGCCAACTGCCAAAATTAAGGCAGCCCCAATCATGGTGAATGAACGAACTCGGACTTTACGATCTAGTGGTGTATTTGTGCTCATGTCTAGATACTACTCACCTTTGCGATATCGGAATCCCGAATACCTAAGCGGTAGCACTCAAGCTCGAGATCCCATGCGGTGCCCAGCGCGCTCTCGACTCCCTCACGAAGCGCTTCATAACTTCGGGAATTGGAGAGTGTGGTCATAAGTCGATTCTCATGAATCATGACATCGCCAGTGGATGCTGTCACTGCTTGATGAAGTCCAAGTGTTGGAGTGCATCGATAGAGAACTCCTTCGCCTCCTTCAACTGCGAACTCACGAACTTCAAAGCGGAGGTAGTGCCAGGCCTTAAGCGAGCTGGCGATTTTTGATGCAAGCGCTCGTTGTTCTCGCCATTGCAACTCACAACTCATCGACCCCGGAGCCAAGGGTTGCGGTTGCCAATTCATAATGGTGGGGTTGCCAAAGATTTCATTGAGCGACCAATTGATATGGCGAAGCAGGGCGTTGGGAGCGGAATAGATCCGTAAATCCCCAGCCAGAGGTTTGCTACCAACAGGTAGGTTAAACATAATTCGAGCTCCATCTAAGGCCTTACGCGATGCGACCTTCCCCAGCCCACCGGCAATTCACGCTCAAATATGAAGTTCTGCTAACTCGATAAGAGATTTTTACTCTCTATTTTCACTTTTGGCTAGTCCGAGCCTGTACTCCTCCACAGGTGAGCGGTTGAACCTTTTCCCTAATACCAGTTATGCCGTTACACTTTTACCTAGTCGGACGCTTGGCAGTACCCGTTTACTCGGTAAATCTGTACAGAGGAAGACCGGTCTCATAAGGAATTCTTGGAGATCACATTTACCGTAAGGAAACAGCTACATGGCAACAGGTACAGTTAAGTGGTTCAACTCTGAAAAGGGTTTTGGGTTCATTGCAGTTGATGGTGGCGGACAAGATGTATTCGTTCACTACTCAGCAATTCAAGGCAATGGCTACAAGTCTCTTGAAGAGGGTCAAGCCGTGACTTTCGAAGTCGTACAAGGTCCTAAGGGTCCTCAGGCTGACGCAGTTAACCCTGCTTAATACCATTAACAATAAGAAAGCCCCGCCAGAAATGGTGGGGCTTTTTTAATGGAGAAAATCTCCCTAACTATTCACCACGATGCTGATTCGCTCCAGATCGGTCGCATAAATAGTCGCAATATCAAGTGGCGCCGCATCTAGCGGATTATTTGATCCATCTACAAAGCCAGAATGGGTGCCATTTAC
>CAILWW010000082.1 GCA_903838035.1 uncultured Actinomycetes bacterium
CAGCTGGAGCTTCTGCTACAACTTCAGCAGGTGCAACTTCTTCAACAGCTGGAGCAGACTTAGCAGCGAGCTTCTCTGCCGCCTTCTTCTTCATTGTTGTTGCGCCATCTTTTGGCTCATCCATTGCATCTTTGACTGCTGCTTCGTAAGCAATGCGCTTGTGTGGCTTCTCAGCCGCCTTCTTCAGAGTTCCTTCAGTTCCTGGTAGGCCCTTAGCCTTCTGCCAATCACCGGTAATCTTGAAAATTGCCTCTACTGCTTCGGTTGGCTGTGCGCCAACGCCCATCCAATATTGTGCGCGCTCAGAGTTCACTTCAATAAATGATGGCTCAGAGACTGGTGAGTAACGACCGATCTCTTCAATAGCGCGACCATTACGAGCGGTGCGAGCATCTGCAACAACGATACGGAAATGTGGGGTGCGAATCTTTCCGAGACGCATCAACTTAATTTTTACGGCCACGAAGGCTTATCCTTTTCATTAGGCGAACTTCCAGCGATTGGTGACAGTGGGAGCGTCACAATCGACTAGCTGTTCTAGTTACATGTTCTGGTAAAGGGGTAGAGGGCCCTTGTACAGGGGGCTAATCTTGCCAGCCGCAGCCAGCCTAGCCAAATCGAGTTAAAGCGCCTCTTCGGCAGCGCGTTTAGCCGGATTTCCCGACTTAGATTTCTTCTTCGGTGGGGCAATCTTGGCTGGGGCTGCCGCGTTGGGCATCCCGCTCATTCCAGGCAGTGAAGGCATCCCAGGGATATTGGGCATCCCTTTTCCACTCCTCATTTGGCGCATCATCTTTTGCGCGGCAGCAAAACGATCCATCAAGGCATTTACTTCCGAAACCGCGCGACCACTTCCTTTGGCGATCCGAGCTCGCCTCGAACCGTTGAGCAACTTGGGCTCACCTCGTTCGGCGGGAGTCATCGACTGAACAATTGCCTGAGTGCGGATTAACTCGGAGTCATCAAACTGTTCCAGCTGCTTCTTCATCGCACCTGAGTTGGCACCGGGAAGCATGCCCAACAATTTGGACATAGATCCCATCTTCTTCATCGCCTCAAGTTGTGAAAGAAAGTCATCCAAGGTGAAATCCTCACCGCTGGCAAATTTACTTTCCAACTTCGAGGCGGTCTCGCTATCAAAAGCGTTCTTGGCGGTCTCAGCCAGAGTGGCAATGTCTCCCATACCTAAGATGCGGGAGGCCATTCGTTCTGGATAGAAGAGGTCGAAGTCGGTGACCTTCTCGCCGGTAGCGGCAAACATGATGGGGCGGCCGGTTACTTGGCTAATGGATAGCGCGGCGCCACCGCGGGCATCGCCATCTAATTTAGTAAGGACTACTGCATCAAAGCCCACGCCTTCTTGGAAGGCTTGCGCAGTACGGACCGCATCTTGGCCAATCATCGCATCTACAACAAAGAGAATTTCATCAGGCGAGATGGCATCGCGAATCTTTGCCGCCTGCTGCATAAGTTCGGCATCAACGCCGAGGCGTCCTGCGGTATCGACAATTACTATGTTGTGGAATTTATCTTCAGCGAATTTAACTCCAGCTTTAGCAACAGCAACTGGATCGCCAACACCATTTCCTGCTTCCGGCGCGAAGACTGGAACTTTTACTGACTCCCCCACAACCTGAAGTTGAGTAACAGCGTTTGGCCGCTGTAAATCTGAAGCGACAAGCAGTGGCGTATTTCCCTGATCTTTTAAATACTTCGCAAGTTTTCCAGCCAAGGAGGTCTTACCCGCTCCTTGCAGACCGGTAAGCAAAATGACGGTTGGGGGCTTCTTTGCCAGGCGGATTCTCCGGGCAGAGCCACCCAAGATCTCGATAAGTTCCTGATGAACAATGTCAAAGATCGCTTGCGATGGATTTGTAGATTTGTTGAGCTCGCCCAGCACAGCCCGCGCTTTGTCATCGATCGTGGAGATAAAGTTATTTGTTACTTCAAGCGAGACATCTGAATCTAAAAGCGCGCTTCGAATCTCTCCGAAAATATCATCTAAATCGCTCTCTTTGATTCGCCCTTTACTTCGCAAACTAGAGAAAGCGCTTGCGAATTTTGAGGAGAGGCTCTCGAACATAGGCTCATCCTACGACATCTGAATGCTGGTGATTATTGGGTAAGTAAGAAGTTCTCAACCTGGTTAGCCAATAACTTTGCTCGCTCCTCACTTAAGGCGTTTCCAGCAAAATCTGTGACATACAAGGTATCAATTGCTTCCGCGCCGAGTGTCGAGACAATTGCCGCTCGGATATCTACTCCGAACCTAGAAATTGCACGGGCAACGGAATAGAGAACTCCTGGCCGATCATGCATACGAACTTCCACAACGGTTGCATTAGTCGCGATGTCATTTGTTGCCGTGACCACGGGGGGTGGGACCGGAATTCCCGGGTTCTTTCGATAGTGAGAGATTCGCTCGTCAATTTTACGAGCCAGGTCAATCTCGCCTGCTAGTGCCTTGCGTATCAGCTCGTTGAGTTGGGAGGTAGTTGGTGCTTCTGCATTTGAATCTAAAGAGACGATCCACTTCATTGCGGCGGCGCCATCAATTGTCCTAGTTCTAGCCGAGCGCACATTAAAGCGAGAGATGCTAAAGATTCCGGCGACCACTGCGAGCAGACCAACCTGATCGGGCGAGAGAATTTCTATTTCAAAGATTCCATCTCGTTCTTCGATAGCCACTGAGAGATTTCCAGTTGAAAGTCGCTCAATTTGATCGGCCGCGAGTTGGATTGGTTCGGCGGGTCGGATTCCTTCTCCTCCAGTCATAGCGCTGTGACAGCGACGAACCAGATCCGCAACGAGTCCTGCCTTCCAATCACTCCACGCGGTTCGACCTGTGGCTTCGCCATCGGAAATGCTTAACGCGTGAAGCAGCTCTAACTCCTCCGGAGATTTAACGGCTTGCATCACAAACTCAATTGTCTGAGGATCATCCAAATCTCGACGTGTAGCGACTGTTGAAAGCAATAAGTGGTTTTTGACTAAATGAACAAGTACTTCGACATCATGAGCATCAAAACCTAAACGCTTACCCAGATTGAGCATCAACTCCGCGCCATAATCTGAGTGATCTCGATCTGGGAACCCTTTACCAATATCGTGAAGTAGCGCCGCTACCAGCAATAAATCTGGTCGATGGACAGTGCGAGTTAGTTTTGCTGCCCTGACTGCAGTCTCCAACATGTGTCTATCCACAGTATGCCGGTGTAAAACATTTCGCTGCGGCAAAAATCGCACGTGCCCCCATTCGGGAATCCACTTTTCAATCAGCCCTTCTTGATCTAGCGATTCAAATACGCCAACCATGAACTCGCCCCCGCCAATTAGCGTGACTAAGTCCTCGCGTGATTGCCGCGGCCAAGGGTTTGGTAAGTCAGGGGAAAGTTCGGAAAGCGTTGTGCATGCTTCCACGGACAGAGGTAGACCAAGTTGGGCTGCAGTTGCGGCAGCACGAAGGCCAAGAAGTGGATCTTGCGCCACTTCATAACCTTCGGCTAATGAGATTTCCTGATGCGCGCTCACGATGCCCTTACCAACGATTTCAACACTTTCGCGTTTAAAGAGAGAGCGCTCCTTTTTGGTGTCGAGTTTATGGAGCGTCATATCCATTACATAGTCAACGCTTCGAGCCGCCTTCGCCACATCCAACATAAGCGCATCGGCATCGACGTACTCCATGAGCGCTGCAACTTTGTCCTGTTCGGTAAAGAGGAGCTGGTCTCGAGATTTCCCACTCACCTCATGCAAGGCATCACGAACGTTCGCCAAGATACTTCCCGCACTTGCCAATCGATCCAGCGCCACATCCGCGCCCGTTAGGGCGATCGCGCGTAACGCCTGAATATCACGGAGCCCACCACGAGCCTCCTTTAAATCTGGCTCAAGGAGAAATGCGAGCTCACCTGACCTTTCGTGACGCTCTTCCAGAGCGGCGCGAACCTTAGGAAGGTTTTTCTTAGAGTTCTTCCGCCAATCCTCTAGCGAATCACTTCCGACCGCATCGACCATTGTGCGGGCACCGCAGATATAACGAATATCCAGTAAACCTTGTGCGACCTTTACATCCTCGTGCGATGTCTCTCGAGTCTGTGCTCGCGTTCGTACCGAATGATCAATCGCCCGACCTGAGTTCCATAATGGATAGAGCAGCGCATTTACAAATTCAGAGAGGTTTTGCTCGG
The DNA here is from genome assembly GCA_903838035.1 of uncultured Actinomycetes bacterium. Classification (GTDB taxonomy): domain Bacteria; phylum Actinomycetota; class Actinomycetes; order Nanopelagicales; family Nanopelagicaceae; genus AAA044-D11. The sequence goes on from CAILWW010000082.1 coordinate 4,191, forward strand.
AGAGCGATCCATCATGTAATAGAAGTAGATCGAGGTCAGAACCGGGCGCGAGCTCTCCCCTGCCATAACCGCCTACTGCAGCAAGGGCAACGCGCTCGAGAGTCACGTCATGTGCTTTTGCAGCAGATATAAAAAGACCCGAGAGTTCGCCATCGCATTTATCGCTGCGATCGCGCCGCTCTCGGGTCCCCATGAGTTCAGTCTAGATTAACTAGATTAGATCGCATCCACTCCTCGTTCGCCAGTGCGCACTCGGACAATGGAATCAACTGGTGTGGACCAAACTTTTCCATCACCGATTGACCCAGTTGAAGCGGCTTTGACAATGACATCAATAACTTTCTCCGCTTCTGGGGAATCGACCAATACCTCAAGGCGAACCTTGGGAACTAGATCCACCGTATATTCAGCGCCACGGTAAACCTCGGTATGTCCGCGTTGCCGACCAAAGCCACTCGCTTCTGAGACGGTCATGCCGGTGATACCAAATGCTTGAAGCGCGTTCTTCACATCTTCTAACTTAAATGGCTTGATAATTGCGGTTATTAGTTTCATGAGAAGTTCTCCTTAGTTTCCGGTTGATGAGGTTGAGAAACGAGAACCATCGCTGTAATTAGAGCTCTCATATGCGGTTTCGGCATGTTGCGAGAGGTCCAATCCGGCGATTTCATCTTCAACCGAGACGCGCAATCCAATAACGAGGTCAAGTACCTTGGCCAAGATATAGGTAGCCACAAAAGAGTAGAGAACCACTGCGCCAACAGCAATTGCTTGATGGCCAAGAAGTGTCCATCCACCCTTATAGAAAACGCCATTTAGCCCAGCGCCATTGGTGAGTTTGGTTCCGAAGAATCCAATCAGGAGCGCTCCGAGAATTCCACCGACTAGGTGAACTCCGATAACATCGAGGGCATCATCGTAGCCCAACTTATTCTTTAGGCCCACGGCAAACGCGCAGATAATTCCAGCAGCAAATCCGACGATGATTGATCCCATTGGGCTGACAAATCCACAAGCAGGAGTAATTGCAACGAGTCCGGCTACTGCACCGGATGCGGCGCCGAGAGTTGTGGCATGTCCGTCGCGGATACGTTCGACCAAAATCCAACCAAGCAGCGCGGCGCCAGTTGCGGTGTTTGTATTTACAAAGGCGAAGGCAGAGAGAGTGTTGGCAGATAAGGCTGATCCAGCATTAAATCCAAACCATCCGAACCAAAGTAGGCCAGCTCCGAGGAGTACGTATGGAACATTGTGTGGACGCATCCGCTCTTTTGGCCAACCGCGGCGCTTGCCAATTACTAGGACGACAGCGAGAGCAGCTGCTCCGGCGTTTGCGTGTACAACAGTTCCGCCAGCGAAATCTTCGGCACCCAATTTAAATAACCAGCCGCTTGGAGAGAAGACCCAGTGTGCAACTGGTGCATAAACGAGAATTAACCAAAGCCCTGAGAAGAGGGTCCATGCGCCAAACTTCAAACGATCTGCAGTCGCACCTGTAATAAGCGCAGGAGTAATGATCGCAAACATTAATTGGAAGGCACAGAAAACAAGTGGTGGAATAGTAAGGGCTTCAAATCCAGTTGCTTGTTGCCAGATATGGTTGAGGCCGAATTGGTGAAAATCACCAATGAACTTTCCCTTGCCGCTGAAGGCTAGGCTATAAACGCCAGTAATCCAGAGCACGCTGACAACGCCCATGACCACATAATTTTGCGCGAGCATTCCTAAAACATTTTTGCCGCGGACCATGCCGCCGTAAAAGAAAGCCAGACCAGGTGTCATCAAGAGCACGAGCGCTGATGCGACCAGAATCCAGGCGGTATCTCCAGTATTAAAACTCATTATTTCCCCCGAATAGTGAAGTGAAGATTCTCGCCATTGAGATGGAGGTAGATTCCCCTTACGGGATTACGCCAGTCGGCACTATCTATTTCGGCGAGGTCACACTTTGGGGAGTTGTGTTAAGAGTGTGTTACGCAATTAACCCAGATAGGTACTTTTGAGCATCAAAAGGCTGGAAATCGCCCGCGCTCTCCCCGGTGCCAACAAACTTTACGGGTAGCCCGGTCTCGCGCTCGATGGCAAGGGCTATGCCCCCGCGCGCCGAGCCATCCATCTTGCTCAGGATCAGGCCGGTCAAGGCAACACTTTCGGCAAATACCTTTGCCTGTGTAATTCCATTCTGACCAGTTGTTGCATCAACGACAAGTAGGACTTCATCGACGGGGGTGATTTTTTCGATCACTCGTCTAACCTTTCCAAGCTCATCCATCAGCCCCGATTTAGTGTGAAGCCGGCCGGCCGTGTCTACAATCAAAAAATTAAGACCATCTGCCTTTGCTTTAGTCGCAGCATCAAATGCAACGGAGGCTGGATCACCATTAGCTTTTCCAGATATTACGGAAACACCTAGTCGCTCGCCCCAGGTTTGAAGTTGTTCTATCGCCGCAGCTCGGAAAGTATCTGCCGCTGCTAGCAGAACAGAAGCGCCGTCTCGCTTCAGCGCTGATGCGAGTTTGGCGCTAGACGTAGTTTTACCAGTTCCATTTACACCAACGACCAATATTGTCGTAGGCCTATCGGTATTCTTCGCAATCGAACGCGAGGCGGTACTGAGCCAACTCGCTAAAGTCTCGGTGACGGCCTGCTCTACTTCATCGCTCTTTAATTTCCTTGCCAGCGTAATAATTTCGCCAGTATTGGCTGCGCCTAAATCAGATTCAATGAGTGAACTTTCTATCTCTTGCCAATCTGCCGAAGAGGTTTGGCCTCCTCGAATCTTGGAAAAAAGCTTGCTAAAGAGCGCCATGAGCTAAAGCTTTTAAGAGGCGGTTTCAGATTCGCGCAGGCGTTGAGAGATAACCTCGCTCACGCCATCGCCACGCATAGTCACACCGTAGAGCGCATCGGCAATCTCCATAGTGCGCTTCTGGTGAGTGATGATGATGAGCTGAGACTTCTCACGAAGCTCCTCAAACACTCCTAGGAGTCGACCAAGGTTGGTGTCATCCAAAGCAGCTTCCACTTCATCCATTACATAGAACGGGCTTGGGCGCGCTTTAAAGATGGCGACAAGCAGCGCAACGGCCACAAGTGAACGTTCGCCGCCAGAGAGCAAGGAGAGGCGCTTGACGCGCTTGCCTGGTGGACGCGCTTCGACATCAACGCCAGCATTAAGCAGATCATCTGGGTTCGTCATGATCAATCGACCATCTCCACCAGGGAAGAGTCGAGCGAAAATCTTTTCAAATTCGCGTGCGGTGTCGTTATAAGCATCTAAGAAAATTTGTTGGACTTTGTCATCTACCTCTTTGATGATGTCGAGCAAATCGCGCTTGGTCTTCTTCAAATCTTCCAATTGTTCTGCGAGATAACGCAGGCGCTCTTCCAGCGAGGTGTACTCCTCGAGTGCCAATGGGTTAATTTTTCCGAGCATATTGAGAGAGCGCTCAGCTTGAATCAATCGCTTCTCTTGTTGATCGCGGCGATAAGGGATCAAATCTCCTGGGACAAAATTACCCTCTTCATCTTCGACAAAGGTTGGGACATCTGCATGAGGACCGTATTCGCGAAGCAAAGTTTCGACATCAACACCAAGCTCTTCAACGGAGCGTTGCTCGAGTTGCTCGATTCGAAGTCGTTGTTCAGCCCGGGCTATTTCATCTCTGTGAACGCTGGAGGTGAGTTGTTCGAGTTCGGAGCTAAGTTCCCGACCACGTCCACGTACCGCCAAAATTTCACCTTCGCGATCGCTGCGGGCAACTTCTAAGCGTTCCCGTTCGGTCGCAGCCTTTGAAATCGAAGATTCAATCTGGATCAGTGCCTCATATGCAGCGTCCGCGATCTCTTGAGCAGTGATCGCAGCGATTGCTCGGGCTTCTCGTCGCGCAACAGCCTTGGAAGCGTTTTCGCGCTCCGCCTTAGCCGCGTTCTCAAGTGAGGTTGCTCGTTCGGAAAGTGCGGTGACTCGTTCCTCGAGTGTACGAACTTGAAGTCTGGCTTCCACTTCTAATGAACGAGTAGCCGAAACCTTTGAGCGCAAATCTTCTAGATGAGTGTGATCCGGCTCTGCTGGCTCCACTTGTGATTCAAATTGAGAAATGGCAGCAGCTAAATCGCTCTCATCATTGCTTCGCTGGGCAGTTGCTTCAACGATTGATGAATTTAGGCGTTCAACTTCGGCTTGTGCGCTCTTTACATTCTGACCTGCGACCGCCATCTGTTCGGCTAGGCCGGACATCTTGGCATCTGAATCATTGAGCTTTGCTAACGCTTGTTCGTAAATTGTCTTAGCCGACTCCAAAGTCTCAGAAATTCGAGCGAGATCGAACTTGAAACGATCGCAGGTGGCAATTACTGCGCGCAGCTCTTCCTCGGATTTTTCGATGAGAGCGGAGATTTCAATCGCTGAGTTTTGGCTGGCCGATCCGCCGCGAACGCGAGTGCTAGTGATTACATCGCCTTCGCGAGTGATTGCTTTAACGGATGAATCTGCGCGAAGTGCTCGTTGGGCCTCATCTAAATCTTCAACCGCTACTACTCCGGCAAAGAGGTGCGGAATAACTTCCGAGATTTCATTCGATGTAACAAGTGATGCCAGTGAAGTGAATCCAGATGGCGTGCCAGCAACTCCCCCAGCAAAACCACCGTCTACAACTAATAGTTCAGATTGTCCGGCGCTCTCGCGCTTAAGCATGGTAAGGGCAGAGACGGCGGAGGAAATATCAGAGACAACGATTGAATCTGCTAGCGGGCCAAGTGCCGCTGCTACGGCTGCTTCCCATCCTCTAGTGACAGTGATGAGCGAAGCCAAGCGACCGCGAACTTTTGCTTCGCTGCGCCCCGAAAGGATTGCTTCTGAACCATCGCGGTGCAATAGCGATTCTTTGAGAGCAACCAATCGCGCTTCAAGTCCAGAACGGGAACGTTGTGCAGTTGCTTCGTCAGCAAGAGTGCTTGCGTGCTCGGCCTCAATCTCTGCCAGTGTCGCTTTTGCCTTCTCAAAATCTGCATCGAGTGAAGGTTCTGTGGCATCAAGGCCAGCAATATTTGTTTCTAGGAGCGCAAACTCTTCCTGGAAATTCTGTAAACGAGCAGCGGCCTCATCGCGAGATTTGGTTAAGCGGGTCACTTCGGCATTTGTGGCATCGATGCGCGAGCGAAGTCCATTGATATGACCCTCTTGGCGAGCAGTACCTTCGCGCTGATCGGCAATTGCGCGAAGCGCTGCCGAGACGCGGTTTTCTTCAACGTGAAGTTGGGCCTCGAGATTGCGAACTTCGAGCGTTGCCGCCTCGAGTGCAGCAGCGGCATTTGCGACATCACCGCGAAGAGATTGCTCCTCTTGGCGAATGGTGAGGGCTTCGGCATCCATCGCTTCTGGATCGCGGCCGCTAGAGCGGGCTTCTTCCGCCTCTTCAGAGAGGAAGCGTGCCCGTTCGGAGGAGAGCGATTGAACGCCGCGGAATTTTTCACGTTGCGCAGTGAGTTTGTAATAAGTCTCTTGCGCGGCAATCAACATTGGATTTTCTGCTTGCGCGATTCTGTCTAGCTCTTCTTCGCGGGCGCGACTCTCGTTGAGTAAACGCTCTACCTCATCGCGTCGACCGCGGAGCGTTGTTTCATCGGCCACTTCTGCATCAAGGGTCGAACGCAATCCAACTAAATCATCGGCGAGCAGGCGCAAACGCGCATCTCGCACATCGGATTGAATGACCGAGGCCTTGCGGGCAACTTCTGCCTGCTTGCCAAGCGGTTTAAGTTGGCGGCGAAGTTCTACGGTGAGATCTTGGATACGCGCAAGGTTTGCTTGCATGGAATCTAATTTGCGTAGCGCCTTCTCTTTGCGCTTGCGGTGCTTCAGAACTCCGGCAGCTTCCTCGATAAATGCGCGACGCTCTTCTGGGTTTGCTAGCAGGATGGCATCGAGCTGTCCCTGACCCACGATTACGTGCATTTCACGGCCGATGCCGCTATCGCTAAGCAACTCTTGAATATCTAGGAGTCTGGTGGTCTCACCATTGAGTTGGTATTCGCTCTGACCATTGCGGAAGAGAATTCTTGAGATTGTTACTTCAGTGAAGTCGATGGGCAGTACGCCATCTGAGTTGTCGATAGTGACAGCAACCTCGGCGCGACCAAGTGGTGCGCGGCCAGAAGTTCCGGCGAAGATGACATCTTCCATCTTTCCACCGCGAAGAGATTTAGCGCCTTGCTCTCCCATTACCCAGGAAAGTGCGTCGACAACGTTGGACTTTCCAGATCCATTGGGTCCAACAACGCAGGTAATGCCTGGTTCAAAATTCAGGCTGGTCGCGGAGGCAAAGGATTTGAAGCCCTTAAGCGTCATACTCTTCAAATGCACGAGGAGAACCTATCGGAAAAGCTGGGTGCAATATTTGCACTCAACGGCTCGTGGCGTTTATCTAAAGTATTACTTGAGGGTTTTCAGCAAGCTCTCGTAGGCAATGCGAGCTGCAATTTGTTCCGCCTCGCGTTTGCTCTTGCCCTCCCCTGGCGCAAATCGCTCGCCGCCAACAATGGCAATCGCAGTAAAACTCTTGTCGTGGTCGGGGCCAGAATCGGTAACTTCATATTCAGGAGCCGATAAATTTTTTGCTGCGGCAAGTTCTTGCAGCGCCGTCTTTCCATCGAGTCCCAAGCCTTGGGCATTGGCCGATTCAATTACGGGAGCAAACCATTTCATGATCACTTGCGTTGTTAGCGCAAAACCATGATCCAAATAAATCGCGCCAACCAAGGCTTCTAAGCTGTCGGCAAGAATTGAATTCTTCTCTCGACCACCAGAACTCTCTTCACCTTTTCCAATTCGCACAAAAGCGCCAAGGTTGAACTCTCTTGCAATAGCTGCGAGCGCCCGCATATTTACGACGCCAGAGCGGAGCGGAGATAAACGAGATTCGTCGAGCTCGGGAAATTTCTGGTAGAGCTCTTCAGTGACAACTAAGCCGAGGACGCTATCGCCGAGAAATTCCAGGCGTTCATTAGTGGGAAGCCCACCAGATTCATAGGCAAAAGAGCGATGAGTTAGAGCAAGTTCAAGCAACTCATCTTTAACTTCGACTCCGAGAGCCGATGTTAATTTTGAGTAGTCAGACAGATCAGACCTCGAGAACCTGACGACGGTTGTAAGTACCGCAGGTTGGGCATGCTGTGTGCTGAAGCTTTGGTTGTTGGCACTGATCGCAGGCGGTGATTGGAGCGACTGTTGTCTTCCACATGGAACGGCGATGACGAGTGCGGGAACGGGACATCTTTCGCTTTGGGACTGGCATGAAGATTCCCCTTCTTTAATGGTCTGGCAGCGATTTTCTGCTTAACGCTAAGGCAGAAGTATCTCTTAAAGTTCGGCAGTTGTAAAAACGAGCAGTTCTGCGGCTTAGGCCTCGGGATCGAGCTTGAGCCCTTCCAGCCCAGCCCAACGGATATCGGCGACCTCATGGGAGTGCCCCTCCGGCAGATCGGCCAGCTTCTCGCCACATTCCGGGCAGAGGCCTGGGCAGTCAGCCGAACAGAGTGGGTTGAGCGGGAGGTTGAGAATGATGGCGTCGCGAATGGGGCCTTCCAGGTCCACGTCATCGCCCACCATCTGACGGAGCTCGTCTTCCTCGTCTAAAAGTTCTTCTTCCTCTTGCGCCTTCTTTTGGCGCTCAGACATCTTCTTCTCGCGCTTGCGTACAACCCGGGCATCTTCGGCATATTCGTATAACTCGGTGAAATTCTCATCAATTTCAAGTTCTACTGGATCCAGGCAGCGGGTGCATTCGCCCACCGCGACCGAGAGGACCCGAGCAGTAACCAACACTCCTTCAGTAACAGCTTGCAAAGTCAGCTCTAGATCTACGGGTTCATCAGAAGGAATCGCCAAGATGTCAAAGCCCATTGGCTCATGGATATCAATCGAAAGTTCCACCTGACGCATCTCACCTGCGCGTCGCGGTAGATCGTGGGTGTCATATAAATATGGGCTGCGCGACATAGTCACACTTAACTATTCGATAAGTCAGAGAGGGCGTGCTTTGTCTCTACGCCGCCGAGCTTCTCTCGACCGCGATTAACTACTTCTAAAGTCTTATTGAGAATAACCTCAAGTGTGGCCAAGCGAGAATCGATATAGGCATCAATATCATCGCGTTGGGCACGAGCTTCTGCATCTACCTCATCAAGAATCTTCTGCGACTCCTTCCGAGCGGCAGCAACAATCTCGGTCTGAGCCACCATCGATGCCACCTCCTCGCGGGCAAGTGCGATCAGCGAATCGGCGGAGGCGCGGGCTTCTTCAATAATCGCCTCATATTGGCGCAAAATTTCTTGAGCTCGCTCGAGGTCGGAGGGGAAAGATGTGCGAACTTGATCGAGCAACTCCAACATTTCGCCACGATGCATTACACAACTTGCCGAGAGTGGAACTCCTTTAGCCTCTTTGACCATAGTGATGGCAGCATAAATTCTTTCAATTGCATCCATAGTGGTTCTCCTTACTTCTTATTCACGGCTTGTGCAGCCAAAAGTTCGAGACGTGTGTGTAGCCGCTCCACTACGGGCTTGGGTAGATAGCTAGAGACATCTCCACCATGACTTGCCACCTCTTTCACGATAGATGAGGAGAGGAATGAGTGAGATGGGGCGGTAGACATAAAGAGGGTTTCGATACCTTGCAACTGTAGGTTGATTTGCGACATTTGAAGTTCGTAATCAAAGTCGGTTACAGCTCGAAGACCTTTTACAATCGCGTTAATTTCATTGGCTTTGCAATAATCAACGAGCAGGCCACTCCAAGAGTCAACCTTCACATTCGAAAACATCTTCGTTGATTCCTCAATCATCTCGATGCGCTCGGCGACAGTAAATGTGGTGGTCTTGGTCTTGTTCACAAGAACTGCGATGACAACCTCATCAAAGAGTTTTGAGGCGCGTTCGATGATATCGAGGTGGCCAAAAGTGATGGGATCGAAGGATCCTGGGCAGACAACGCGTTTCACGGTAAAACGCTAGCAGGAAGTCCGCCATAGAAGATACTTCCCTGCCCATATGAGCGGATCTTCTCGGCAATAAATGGCTCCGGCCAGGCAAAGGGCTTACTTCGACTCTCCCGCTCAATCGCTATCAATCCCCTATTTGCCAGTAATCCATTCTCATAAATTGTTCGTAATATTTTCTCGATCTCTTCATTAGGCATTGGATATGGCGGATCCATAAATATTATGTCGAAGGTAAATCCTTTCGGAAGACCTGGCGAGATTAAAAATCGCTCTACCGATGAATTGATTACCGCGAAATCACCATCAGGGCTATTAACCAATTCAAAATTATTGCGGGCAACGTTTGCGGTCGCTTCATGTTGTTCGACTGCATAAACCGAAGCAGCGCCTCTGGACAGGGCCTCCACCCCAACTGCGCCAGACCCGGTAAATAGATCTAGGAAGGCTAAATCATTCATAGATCCAAATTCAGATTCCAAAGAAGAGAAGAGTCCCTCGCGCGCTCGATCAGAAGTGGGTCGTGTCGCTTCTGGAGGAGAGAGCAGAGTTTTGCCCTTGCTCGAGCCGGCAATGATGCGCATGGATTAAGGGTAAGTCCTAGCCCTTATCTAAGAAAGCTGAACGCTCTTCCTCGCGAATTATCGCCACTTCCCGCGCAAGTGCTGGATAGGAAGCAAGCTTTGGGTCGGCTGCAATCATGGAATCGGCTAACTCGCGCGCCTCGATAATAAGTTGCTCATCGCGAAGCACTCGAAGCAGTCGCAAGTGTGACTTTCCGCCAGATTGTGCTCGACCAAGTACATCTCCTTCTCGCCTTTGATCAAGATCAATTCGCGAGAGCTCAAAACCATCCAAGGTTGCAGCAACTGCAGCAAGTCGCTCCATCGCTGGTGAATCTGCTGGCGCCCGAGTTACCAAGAGACAGAGTCCGGGCACGCTGCCACGTCCCACTCGTCCGCGAAGTTGGTGAAGTTGGGAAACCCCAAATCTATCGGCATCCATAATCACCATGGTCGAGGCGTTAGGAACATCCACGCCAACTTCGATAACTGTTGTGGAGACAAGTACATCAATCTGTTTGCTAGAAAAAGCCGCCATCGTCTCTTCTTTAAGTTCGGCGCTCTGCTTGCCATGCAATGGCGCGATCCGTAGCCCTTTCAATGGTCCGAGCGCTAATTGTGGAGCGAGCTCTTCCACGCTGGCCATATCGTCATCACCTTCGCCAACTTCTTCATCGAGAGTTTGACCAAGCAGCTTTGCCATTTCCCGATCTCGATCGGTAATAGTGCTCTTCACCTTTTCACTCTCTGCACCAGTGATTCGCGGAGCAACAATGTAAGCCTGATGGCCCTTCTCAACTTCTTCTCGAATTCGCTCCCATGCGCGAGTGAGGTAAGAAGGTTTTTCGAGCACCGGAATCAGGTGCGTGGAAATTGGCGAACGCCCACCAGGTAATTGGCGAAGCGTGGACACATCGAGATCTCCAAAAATTGTCATGGCTACGGTTCGCGGAATAGGTGTCGCGGTCATGACTAATAAATGAGGTGGAAGTTTTGCCTTAGCGCGCAGCGCATCGCGTTGTTCGACTCCGAAGCGATGTTGTTCATCTACTACGACTAAGCCAAGATCTCGAAATTCCACTCCCTGGCTGAGCAGGGCGTGGGTGCCAATAACAATTCCAGCGTCACCACTTGCTATCCGGGTAAGTACTTCCTTCTTGGCTGGTGCGCTCATCGAGCCAGTCAATAGCGCCACTTGCGTTCCATGTGGGCTCCCACCCAACGTGCCGCCTTCGGCAAGTGGCCCGAGCAATTTGGAGATGGTGGAGAAATGTTGTTGGGCCAGAACTTCCGTAGGTGCAAGCAAAGCTGATTGGCCGCCTGCATCCACCACCGAGAGCATGGCGCGCAGAGCTATGACGGTTTTACCTGAGCCTACTTCGCCTTGCAGCAAGCGATGCATCGGATGTGGTTGCTGCATGTCCTGAGCTATTTCATTATTTATCTCGCTCTGTCCTTCTGTAAATGTGAAAGGAAGGCTCGCTTCAAATTCCGCGACAATGCCATCATGTCGAATCAAACGAGGGACGGCTTGCTGTGCGCGAATCTCCGCTTTGCGTTGGGCGAGGATAATTTGCAGCAAGAGCGCTTCATCAAATGTCAGCCGAGCTTTTGCCAGATGAGCTTCATCGAGGGTTTGTGGTTTATGGATATCTCGAAAGGCTTTATCCAGTGAGGGATATTTCTTCAGCACGCCTTCTGGCGCATAATCCGGAACTGGATCAAGGGACTCTAAGGCGATATCGATGCACTTCTTAAATTTCCATGATGGGAATTTTGCACTCGATGGAAAAACCGCGATGAAAGTATCTGCAAAACCTGCTACCGCTGAATCCACATCATCGCCATCAGGAATTAACTCATAATCCGGATGCGAGAGTTGCTTCTTTCCATTAAATACTCCGACCTTGCCGGCGAACATTCCGGTACGACCTACCTTTAAATCTTTCTCGCGCCAGGCTTGGTTAAAGAAGGTAAGTGATAGTTGACCCTTTCCGGAATCCTTAACGACCACTTCTAAAATCTTGCGACCATTGGCGACTCGCAATTTCACCGCCGAGATCTCGGCCAGCACGGTGACTTCATCATCCGGCAGCAGTTCGGAGATATCGGAGAGGGCGCCACGTGCGACATACCTTCGTGGATAGTGGCGCAGCAGATCCTCGATGGTGAGGATGCCAAAAGCCTTCTCCAGCGCCTCGGCAGTCTTATCCCCCACGATTGCTTTCACTCGGTCTTGGAGGGCGGCCATAGCCCCAATCTTCCCGCCTAGGCCGCTCCATCCGGTGGATTAGCCATTTCCCGCGTGGTCGGGGTAATCTTCACCCCTTAGACAGCTTCGTATATCGATCGAGGCACTACTTACTAGATTTAAGGGAGTTCACCGTGGCCTCTAACTGCGATATCTGCGGCAAAGGACCTAGCTTCGGCAATAAGGTCTCCCACTCAATGCGCAAGACCCGTCGTCGCTGGAATCCAAATATCCAACGCGTCCGCACTCTTGTTGGCAGCACACCAAAGCGTCAGAACGTCTGCTCATCTTGCCTTAAGGCCGGAAAAGTAACTCGCTAAAGTTCAAGAATTGGAAGAGGCCCTCGAGAAATCGGGGGCCTTTTACTTTCTACTCAAGTTATACGTCACCGCAAAAGTGTCAGTTAAATCCGAATAGACCTTATTGCCCTTGGATATGACTTTGAAATTAATCTTGCCGGGCTTGCTGCTCAGATAGTTGGCAGTGAGGACTTCATAGTATTTATTGGCCGAATCCGTGCAGGTGGCGCTATCTAACTTGGCTTGGACTTTTGAAAGGGCGATCCACTTACTTCCGGATTGGTAATACAAAGTTCCGGTTGGTAACGAGATGCAGACTGCGTATGTGAACTTTGGATACGGCTGGCAATTGGGCTCCCACCCAGGCTTTGAGATACAGACCTGCGCGCTGACTTTCGGGGCTGCATATGCACTAGTCAAAGTGAGCGGGGTTGAGGTAACACTCTCCCCTAGCGCCGTGGTGAATTGAAGTGCAAATTTATGGGTGCCGATAGTTGCGGGTTGGTAGGAGAACTTCGCAGTTGTGTTATTTGTCAGCACCAAATCTGAGTAACCCAGGCTGGATACGCTGGTTCCATTATCCAAAAGCTGCGCGCTCGTAAGGCGAGATGATGTGCGCGGAATCATGAATGAGATATTTGCAGTGGGCATCGAACTATCTGTCTTTGGAATGACGACTGATCTGAAATCTGCATCCGAAAAATTAGCTAATTGATCGTCTTGCGCCCAAGATGCTTTCATGGAACTTGAGTCAAAGGTCAGAGCTATCGATGGCGCCGGACGAGAAATATGAATAGTGGCACCAGTTGTCGGATCCGATTTTCCGACCGTCACAACTGAACCATCAAAGAGCGTGAGGCTGGCTCCTTGATCAAATCCTTGCCTGCCTTCGAGGGAATTAACGATCAATATACTCATCTTGGAGCTCCACGCCGCCGATGTTGTCGCCCCTAAATCGATATAGCCAGAGAATGTGTATTTAGGCGCGGCAGAATTAAAGTCATTTCCATATCCAAATAACTGCCTAACCATCACACCATACGAGGGGATATTTGGGTAATACATATTCTGACCAGGTATCGGAATTTGGGTGGCCATTAATTGGAGTTCATCACCAATTGCCGGACGGTATTCAATGGCATATCCATTTTGATTGTCGATTGGTATATAGAGCAGTTTCACTCCTGGTGTTGAGCCATAAGTTGGCGACAGGGTTATATCGGTTGTCGTATCGGCATAGGCAATCGCGGAGGAATCCAAGACACCGAGTTGATCAAGTCGAAGTGAACTCAATCGAGCAATTGTGGCGCCGGGAATATTGCCGAGTAAATATTGACCCATAACATCGGAGTAGTCGCCGTATTCATTGGCCCGGCAAACTCCCGAAGCATCGCATTTACCAGCGGCGGCGTGGGCAAGCCCAAGGTTATGACCAATTTCATGAGTGAGCACAGAGAATGAGGCGTTGAAGTCAGTATTAACTAATAAGTAATTCGACCCCCAGGCCATTCCGGCGAACGGGAGTGTGACATCGGTGGGAATTACTCCGATGGTAATTACACCGGCATAGCCGGCACCGGCTGGAGTCTGCTTAACAAGTGCCACCATATCGGGAGTGGATTTGATTGGTTGGGTAGTTGAGATGGGTGGTAAGAGAGTGCGTAATTCGAAAGTTATTTGGCCATTGGTCATCTTTGAATAACTGGAATTTAGCCGCGCAACCATATCCGCCACTTGGCTTTGATAAAGGTCAACATGTCCAATAGCGGTTGAGATAGCGATGAAATCCAGTTGATACGCGCCATGTTTCGGTGGGGTATCTGCGACGGCATTTACTGGAGCAACCCCGAGAATAAGCAAGAGGCTAAGTACAACCATCCGTCGAATTCTCATAACTAATTAAAGTGCGTCCATCCAGTTTTGTTATTAGCCGAAACACCTAACACCTCAACGCCATTTCCTGGCAAAATTTCTCCGATCACAAATGCGCCATCGGGGTTCACCTTCGACGTTGTTGCGAGGAATTCGTGATCTTCTCCCCCAGTTAAAATCCATTCCCAGACATCGATACCCAATCGCGAAGCAGCCGCTGCCAACTCGGAAAAGTGTGGTGCTGCTTTCAAAGATTCCGAATCAATTTCGATTCGCACTCCAGATGCCGCTGCCAGATGATGTGCTTCGGAGAGCAAGCCATCGCTGGTATCAATCATTGAGCTAACACCAGCTTGCGCCATCGATGCAGCAACTTGGTAGCTAACGATTGGTTTTTTATGTTGCGCGACAAAATCATTTTCTACTGACTTTTCTAAAGCTGCTAAACCGGCTGCAGAACGTCCGGTCAGACCAGAGAGAATCAACTTCTCTCCTGCCTTCGCTCCGGCGCGAGTGATAGGTGTTGCGCCTTCCGGAAGGTAGCCAAGGGCAGTTATGGAGATGGTGAGTACTGGCGAGGACGAGAGATCTCCACCAACTACTGCAGCGCCAACGAGTTGCGCTTCACTCTTAATTCCAATTGATAGCTCTGCCAGCTCATCACTGGTGAATCCGCGTGGCAGGCCAGCTGTCACAACGAGATACTTAGGCACTGCTCCCATGGCGAAGATATCTGCCAGATTGGCGGCAGCAATTTTGGCTCCGATTTCGCCCAGCGTGGACCACTCACGTTTGAAGTGGACTCCCTCGACCGCCATATCTGCACAAATCACGGGCAATCCATTGCCAGCGGGAAGAACCGCGCCATCGTCGCCAATACCAACGGGAAGTTCGTTAGGCGTCGCAAAGATCTTGGCGAGGGCAGAAATCATCTCTTGCTCTGAATAATTATTCATTTTCTCAGCCCTCCCCTCAGGGAGTAGCCTACGGTTATTACGTCCAAAGGAGAGATTCATGTCAGTACAGGTATACATCCTCATTCAGACCGAAGTTGGCAAGGCCTCTAGCGTTGCCAAGGCCGTCGCAGCCATTCCGGGCGTCACTCTTGCTGAAGGCGTCACCGGTCCTTACGACGTCATCATGCGCGCCGAATCCCCTTCAATGGAGGAGCTAGGTCGTGGAGTGCTTTCTAAGGTCCAGGCAGTTCCTGGGATTACTCGCACACTAACCTGCCCAGTAACTACTTACTAAGAGATTTTATCGAGTCACGCTCATCGATCGGGTGAGCGCTGACTCAAGTAAAACCGTAATCAATTCCCGATAGCTCTTGCCCGCGGCTTGCCACAATTTTGGATAGACCGATGTGGATGTAAACCCTGGCATGGTATTTATTTCATTTAAAATGATTTCACCGTTTTCACTATAAAAGAAATCCACCCGAGCAAGTCCTTCACAACCCAGCGCATCGAAGGCTTTAATTGCTGCTGCTCGTACCTTTTCCGATATTTGCTCAGAGATATCAGCGGGAATCTGCACCTCTGTGGAGTTATCCAGGTATTTGGCGTTGAAATCGTAAAACTCATGATCGCCGAGGATTTTTATCTCGCCAACGCCTGAAGCTGATGTCAGACCGCGCTCTTGCAAGACTGCGCATTCAATCTCGCGACCAACAATCGCCTTTTCTATCATGACCTTAGTATCAAAATTAAAGGCCTCTTCAACGGCGGAGTTAAGTGAGTCGAGCGATTTTACTTTTGTAGTTCCGCGGCTAGAACCGCCGCGCGCTGGTTTTACAAATACTGGAAGTCCGAGTTGTTGGACTTGCCCACGAATATTATTGGCCGAGTTGGGCCATTGCCTTTGATGAATATCAATTCCGTCTGCAACCTTTAAGCCTTGGGCGCGGAAAATTGCCTTTGCAAAAGATTTATCCATCGCCGTAGCGCTGGCGAGTACGCCTGAACCTACATATCTATATCCCGCCATTTCGCAGGCACCTTGAAAAGTTCCATCTTCGCCATATGGACCGTGCAGAACCGGAAAAATGACATCGATATTGAGTGGGCCGACGGCACTGGCGAAACCGTTGAGATCTGCCGAAAGCAGCGCAGCGCCTTCGGGAATCTGCGGCAATTCGCCATCGGTAATAGTGAGTTGGATATCTGGGTCGGGCAAAACCCACTTGCCTGATTTGGTGATGCCTATCAATACGGGTTCAAATTTATCTCGATCTATTGCGGTAAGAACGCCACCGGCTGAAATACATGAGATTTCATGTTCACTGCTCTGGCCGCCGGCAACAATCGCAACCCGAATCTTGGACATTAGGAGAACATCTCTGCCCGCAGGCTGACTGTCATCAAACGATCCATGGCAGCCGATGGCGAGCAGGTCCCGGCAATTACATCAGAGACAACTTCAATGATGGGCACTTCCACTCCCACTCGGTGGGCCAACTCAAGAATGGCACGGGACGAGGCAACGCCTTCTACCGTTTTGGCTACTTCTCGGCGAGCGGTATCCATCGATCCTGATCGACCAAGGACTTCACCGAAAGTTCTATTGCGAGAGAGCGAGGAGCCACAACTTGCTACCAGATCGCCCATTCCGGCGAGACCGAGGAAAGTTAATGGGTTTGCGCCATATGCATTTCCAAAGCGAGCAACTTCGGAGAGTCCACGAGTGATAATCATGGCTTGTGTGTTTTCACCCAACTCCAAACCAATCGCCATTCCCACAGCGATACCAATCACGCTCTTCGCGGCGCCTGCTAATTCACATCCAACAAGATCATCCGATGGATAGACCCGGAAGTACGGAGTAGTAAATAGTTCCACCATCAAAGTAGAGATTGCTGGCGATGGCGATGCGGCTACTGCGCCTGCAGGTTGTCGAAGCGAGAGTTCGCCGGCCAAGTTCGGACCAGTGATCAATCCAAGCTGTGAACTTGATATTCCCAAAACCTCTTCCACGACCTCAGTCATTCGCAAATGTGAGTGAGCTTCAATTCCTTTAAGCGAGGAGATGACCGGGAGATTTCGCGGAAAGTTCTCCTTCCAATCTTCCAAATTTTCACGCAGTGATTGCGCCGGAATTGCCAGAACTATTGATGAGCCAAATCCGAAAGCCTCATTGATATCGGTAGTCGCGCGCAGGCCAGCAGGCAAGGTAACGCCTGGAATAAATTTGGTATTGAGGTGAGAGGTATTTATCTCTGCAACAACTTCCGGATTTCGTCCCCAGACCAAGACCTCATGGCCGGCATCGCAGAGGACCATAGCCATGGTGGTTCCCCAGGCTCCAGCACCAAGCACGGTCACGCGATGTGTCGTCATAAGTGGAAAGCGCCTCTACTTCTTTTTGCTCTTGGTGAAGTTACCGGTACGCGGTAGCTCTGAATGGTGCGGGTCAAATTTTACGGCAGGCGCAGATTCTCCCCTAATCTCCTCCAAAAGCTTGGTAATTGCATCCATCACATAGGCGGTTGCCTCCACAAGCGCGGCCGGGTCGCTCTCTTTTCCATACCAAGGCGAGAGATCGAGTGGCTTTCCAGCAATAATCGTGATTTTGGTCCGCTTCCAAAGTACAACTTTCTTGCTATATCTCGGAAGTAGATTTTGATCTCCCCATTGCGCAAAGGGAATGACCGGAGTTCTGGTGGTGATGGCTAGCCGGGCAATTCCGGTCTTTGCAACCATAGGCCAAAGGTTCTCATCTCGAGTCAAGGTCCCCTCTGGATATACACCAAGACAGTGTCCCGCTTTCAAAAGTGCTTGCGCATGAACAAGTGCCTTGGCTGCATCTTCGCTCTCACGGTAGACCGGAACTTGGCCGGAACCAGAAATGATTTTTCCGATGATCGGAATTCGAAAGACCGACTCTTTCCCAAGAAATCTTGGCGCGCGGCCGGCCTTAAATAGGTAATGCGCCCAGACAAGTGCATCGACATAGGAGAGGTGGTTGCAAGCAACAATTACTGGGCCGCTCTTTGGCAGATTGTCCTGCCCGCGCCAATCTCGTTTTGTGAGGAGATTGAGAATGGGAATTAAAACCCAGGAAGCAAAACGAAAATAGTTATTAGTGCCAAGCGGCTTACCTGTTGGAGGTGCGTAAAACGGAATGTCAGCGCTGCCACTCATATGCAAAGGATACGACTTTCAGAGCGAAAAACGGGCAATAGAAAAGGGAGACCATCGCTGGTCTCCCTTTCTAAGCGTAAAGAAACTAGCGCTTCTTAGCAGCCTTCTTAACGACCTTCTTCACTGCCTTCTTGGCTGCTGGCTTCTTAGCCGCTGCCTTCTTAACTGCCTTCTTGGCTGCTGGCTTCTTAGCCGCTGCCTTCTTTGCAGGAGCTGCCTTCTTAGCAACTGGAACTACCTTTACTGGTGGCTTTGGTGCTGCCTCAAGCTTACGTGCGCCTGAGATAACTTCCTTGAGCGCCTTTGCAGGAAGGAAGCGAACCTTCTTGCTTGCCTTGATCTGAATGGTTTCGCCAGTGAATGGGTTGCGACCCTTACGTGCTGGACGGTCAACCTTCTTGAACTTACCGAAATCATTGATCATTACATCTTCGCCCTTTGAAATGTTGCGAACGATGGTGTCGAAAACGATATCTACAGCGCGAGCTGCTTCCTTCTTGCTGTCGCCAAAGTGTGGAGCTAACAGCGCGATGAACTGGGCCTTGTTCATTAAATCCCCTTATTTACGCGTAAAAGTTAAGCATTTGCTTAACGTGATAGGAAATCTACGCAGTCGAAAGAGTTAGGGGTGATATCTAACGCGGCGTGTCGAAAAATATTAATTCATCAGAACTCTCAAAATATTCACTTTTTACGCATAAAAAACTCTAAATCATGGATTGAGACTTTCAAACTGAACTCTGAAAGTAGCGGAAAATAACTGCTTTTCTCCTATCCTTAAGCAATGAAACCGACTCTCCTTCTTGTACATGGCGCCTGGCATAACGCTGCAGGTTTTGATTCACTTCGCAATGAATTGGAGAATTTAGGTATCCCCTCCCAGGCAATCTCGCTCAAGAGCGCTGGTGATGAAGGAGATATGTATGCCGATGCAGCGATAGTTCGAGCCGCTATCGCAGAGCAGTCGGGTGACTGTTTCGTACTAGGTCACTCTTATGGTGGATTGGCGATTACTGAGGGAGTCGCCGACAGCACAAATGTTAAAGGCCTGATTTATCTCACCGCTTTTATGCTCGATGAAGGTGAGACCCTTTATGCAGCCTGTGGAAGTGTCGATCCGGATTGGTGGGTTCGAAACGATGAGAACACGCTGCTGACGACCAAGAATCCAGCCGATGTCTTCTACAACACCTGCTCCCCCGAAATCGCCGAAAGCGCAGTGGCGCAACTTCGCACCCAAAGCATCTCTTCGTTCACTCAACCAATCACGCAGGTTGCTTGGAAAACTATTCCATCGACTTACATTATTTGTGAAAAGGATCAAGCCATTCCACTCTTTGCCCAAGAAGGTATGAGTCAGCGCGCTTCACAGGTGCTTCGAATCGATAGTGATCACTCACCATTTTTGAGCAAGCCGGCCGAACTTGCCGCCGCGCTTGCCAAAATTATGGAGTAATTAAGCCTTAATTGGCAGCGTCTTTGGCTTATAAGAAGCGCGCTTTGACTCGAAGGCGCTTACTTCATCAATCTTCTGAAGGGTAAGGCCGATATCGTCTAGCCCTTCCATCAAACGCCAGCGGACATAGTCATCGAGTTCAAAGCTGATGCTCTTTTGTCCATAAGTAATACTCTTCTTCTCAAGATCAACGGTGATTGCCGACTTTGGATTGCTCTCGATTTCCGCCCAAATCGCTTCTACATCCTCAGCTGGGAGGACTACGGTCAGCAGTCCAGCCTTCTGTGAGTTGCCACGGAAAATGTCGGCAAAGCGGCTAGAGATAATGACTTTAAAGCCATAGTTTTGCAGAGCCCAGACCGCATGCTCACGTGATGAACCAGTGCCAAAGTCTTGGCCCGCTACCAATATTGTGGCGCCGTTATATTCCGGCTTATTTAGTACGAACTCTGGATCATTGCGCCAGGCAGCGAAGAGACCATCTTCAAAACCGCTCTTGGTGACGCGCTTGAGATAGACCGCAGGGATGATCTGGTCGGTATCGACATTGCTGCGACGGAGGGGAACCGCAGTTCCGGTATGGGTGATGAATTTATCCATGGTCACTACCTTCCTTACAAATCTGCTGGTGCTGAGAGGGTTCCACGAATTGCAGTTGCTGCTGCTACGAGTGGACTGACGAGGTGGGTGCGACCGCCTTTACCTTGGCGACCTTCAAAGTTTCGGTTCGATGTTGAAGCCGAACGTTCGCCAACAGCGAGTTGATCTGGGTTCATGCCGAGGCACATTGAACATCCAGCATTACGCCACTCAGCTCCGGCATCGATAAAGACTTTATCCAAACCTTCCTCGTGCGCTTGGACGCGTACTCGATCAGATCCTGGGACTACCAACATCCGAGTTCCGGAGGCGACTTTATGACCCTTGAGAACGGCAGCGGCGGCTCGAAGATCTTCAATTCGACCGTTTGTGCACGAACCAAGAAAAACGGTATCGACCTTAATGGATTTAAGCGGAGTGCCAGCGGTCAAGCCCATATATTCCAAGGCTCGTTCTGCTGCGCCACGCTCTTCGACATCGGCAATCTCAGCTGGGTTAGGGACGTTTGCACTGAGCGGAAGTCCTTGGCCAGGATTAGTTCCCCAGGTAACAAATGGCTCTAATTCATCTGCGTTGATATTTACTTCAACATCAAATTTCGCATCTGCATCTGTTGTGAGCGTCTTCCAATATGCCAGAGCTGCATCCCAATCTGCGCCTTCTGGAGCATGTGGCTTGCCCTTTACATAAGCAAAGGTGGTTTCATCTGGCGCAATCAATCCAGCGCGAGCACCAGCTTCAATCGACATGTTACAAACGGTCATACGAGCTTCCATGGAGAGTGCGCGAATTGCGCTGCCACGATATTCCAAGACATAGCCCTGACCTCCGCCAGTACCAATCTTTGCAATAACGGCCAAAATAATGTCTTTACTGGTGACGCCAGGCTTGAGCGTGCCCTCAACATTAATTGCCATTGTCTTCGGGCGAACCAGCGGAAGGGTTTGAGTGGCAAGCACATGTTCAACTTCCGAGGTGCCAATACCAAATGCGAGTGCGCCAAATGCGCCATGAGTTGAGGTGTGGGAATCGCCGCAGACGATAGTCATGCCGGGTTGAGTTATTCCGAGTTGTGGTCCAACAACGTGCACGATGCCTTGCTCTTTATCGCCAAGCGAGTGGATTCGAACTCCGAAGTCGGCACAGTTCTTGCGCAAAGTATCTACCTGCAGCTTTGAAACTGGATCTGCGATTGGCTTGAGAATATCCAGGGTCGGCACATTGTGATCTTCCGTTGCAATAGTTAAATCAGGGCGTCGTACTTTGCGACCTGCTAAACGAAGGCCATCAAAGGCTTGTGGGCTGGTCACTTCATGGATGAGATGGAGATCGATATAAATCAGATCCGGCTCTCCGGCTGCGCTGCGCACAACATGATCTGCCCAAATCTTCTCCGCTAACGTCTGTCCCATAACCAAACCTCTTCCTTTAACCCTGACCGAAATTTGCATTTCAAATAATGAGATGCCAATATTAGAGTGTGGACAAGAAGAATAGCGGAGTTGGCGTATTAGATAAAGCCGTGCGCATCCTGGCGACTTTGGAATCAGGCCCGCACTCCCTCACCGAACTTGTTGCAGCTACTGGAATCGCCAGACCTACCGCACATCGACTTGCCGTTGCACTTGAGTTTCATCGCCTAGTCGCTCGCGATTTCTCTGGCCGCTTTGTGCTTGGTGCCCGTGAAGGTGAACTTGCTGCCGCTGCTGGTGAAGATCGACTGCTGGCTGTTGCTGCTCCCGCGCTTACTGCACTGCGTGATGCCTCCGGTGAGAGCGCACAGCTCTACCGCCGCCAAGGCGATCAAAGAATTTGTGTGGCGACTGCCGAACGTCTCTCCGGGCTTCGCGACTCCGTACCTGTTGGAACAGTTCTCACCATGCAGGCAGGTTCTGCGGCGCAGGTATTAATGGCTTGGGATGAACCAGAGAAATTGCACCGCGGCTTGGTTCATGCAAAATTTACCGCAGCCACACTCTCAGCAGTAAGGCGCCGCGGTTGGGCGCAATCTATTGGCGAACGTGAAGTAGGAGTCGTCTCGATCTCGGCACCAGTTCGCGGTCCAAATAACAAGGTGATTGCTGCGGTGAGCATCTCTGGCCCGCTTGAGCGATTAGGGCGTCAGCCTGGCCGATTGCATGCCGCGGTACTTGTGGCAACGGCCGCGCGGTTGACTGAACATATCTCTAAAAAATAGAGTTTAGATAAAACTGGTAGCCCCGAAGGGATTCGAACCCTCGTAGCTGGCTTGAGAAGCCAGAGTCCTAGGCCGCTAGACGACGGGGCCATGATTTCCTAGAACGAAATATTTAGTTATTTTGAAGCTTTGAACAGTATTGCGCTGGGGTACCAGGACTCGAACCTAGACAAGCTGAACCAGAATCAGCTGGGCTGCCAATTACCCCATACCCCACTATTGAGTGGCTAAGAATACCCTGAAAAATTCGGCTACTTTAACGCTGCCTTTATTCGAGAGAGCGAGCGTTCGGCGCCAAGAAGTTCCATCGATTCAAAGAGCGGTGGCGAGATATGACTGCCGGTCACGGCAATTCGAACGGCTCCAAACGCGATCCGTGGCTTCAAGGCCATCGCCTCAATCAGGGCTGCTCGCAGCGCCGCCTCGATACTCTCGTGGCTCCAAGTAGGTAGGTCGGTCAAGACGTCCAGGCTCTTTGCCAGAACTGCTTGCGATTGTTCATCGGCAATCTTGGGCAGTGAATCCGGCTCTACTTCAAAATTGGCGGCAAAGAGGAAACGCAACATGGGCGTGACTTCGGCCAAGGTGGCGATACGTTCATGAATGATGGGCAGCGCGGTCTGAACAACTGCAACTTCGGCATCAGTTCCAGTAATCACTCCATCCTTAATCAAGAATGGAAGAGTGCGCTTGAGAAGTTCGGCCGGGGTTAGTTCGCGAATCTTGTCGCCGTTGATGGCTTCGAGTTTCTTCATATCAAAGCGAGCTGGCGATGAGTGCACGCGTTCAACGGTGAAGAGCTCGGTCAGCTCCTTCATCGTCACGTTCTCTCGATCCTCGCCTGGAGACCAACCAAGAAGTGCGAGGTAGTTACAAATCGCCTCCGGCAAGAATCCGCGTTCGCGATACCAGGCGATGGATACTTCACCATTTCGCTTGGAGAGCTTGGCATTATCTTGACCCATCACAAATGGCAGGTGGGCAAAAGTTGGATAATCCTCTGGTGCAACACCCATCGCTTGATAGACGCGAATTTGGCGCGGAGTGGATGAGAGTAAATCTTCACCACGAAGCACGTGGGTTACTTTCATCATGACATCATCGACGGCAACAGCCAAGGTGTAGAGCGGTGAACCATCGCCACGAACGAGAACAAAATCAGGTACGAAGTTGTGATCGAAAGTTACTTCACCGCGAATTGAATCGGTGAATGTGGTGGAACCATCTGGCATCCGCATTCGCAGGACTGGCTTGCGACCTTCGCTGTGATAACGAGCTAGGTCAACCGGTGAAATAGTGCGACATTTTCCGTCGTAGCCAGGTGCCACATTTGCTGCTCGTTGGGCTTCGCGTCGCGCTTCAAGTTCTTCGGAAGAGCAATAGCAATGATAGGCATCGCCATTTGCCAAGAACTTGGCTGCCCACTCGGCATAAATATCTAGACGTTGGCTTTGTAAGTATGGACCATATGGTCCCCCAACTTCTGGACCCTCATCCCAATCCAATCCAAGCCATTTAAGAGTTTCGATCGCAGCTTGAATATATTCATCCGTTACGCGATCGGTATCAGTATCTTCGATACGGAAAATGAATTGGCCGCCGGTGTGACGTGCGTAAGCCCAATCAAAGAGGGCGGTGCGAATATTTCCAACGTGCAAGTCCCCAGTAGGAGATGGCGCGAATCGAACGCGGACGGGGCGGGAGGTATTAGTTGGCACGAGGCGATATCTTATTAGAAAGCGAGCCGATGCCATCGATGGTGATGATGACCTCATCCCCTGCTGCCATAGGACCAATTCCAGCCGGAGTGCCGGTCAAAATGACATCTCCTGGGAGCAGAGTCATGACTGAGCTGACAAACTCAATGATTTCCGGGATTTTAAAGATCATAGAAGTGATGGGTTCAGATTGCTTAACGACCCCATTAAGCGTGGTCACGATTTTCTGATCGGCTGGTGTGAAATCAGTTTCGATCCAAGGTCCAAGCGGACAGAAAGTATCAAATCCCTTGGCCCGGCTCCATTGTCCATCTACCTTCTGCAGATCGCGAGCAGTCACATCGTTGGCAATCGTGTATCCATAAATTACATCCCCCACTTTTTCACGAGGGACTTCCTTGCAGATACGGCTGATGACAATCGCTAGTTCGCCTTCGTAGCTGACCTCACTGCTCATCTTCGGCCATTGAATGGTGTCATTCGGCCCAATTACGGTGGTATTTGGCTTAATGAAAATAATCGGTTCCTTGGGAACTTCCGAATTCATCTCGGCTGCATGGTCGGCGTAATTCTTTCCCACACAAACTACTTTGCTGCGCGGAATTACCGGAGCAAGGAGTCGGACATCTGCCAGCGCGACCTTTGTCTCGGTGGGAACAATGCCGCTGTAGAGCGGGTCACCTTTGAGAACCAGGATTTGATTTTGATCGTTGAGAACTCCGAAATGTGGGTCGGTACCCAGACCAGCACTTTCTGACGGTGAAAAACGAACCAGGCGCATGGAGCAATCGTACGCCAAACTACAGGCTCTTAATCTCCTCGGTATTTTCTGCTGCGGCCGGTGTAACACGCGTAACGAGAATTGTTGCAATTCGATGGCGACGTCCAGCCGGTCTTTCAGCCGTTAATTTCCAACCATGAATTGTGATCGTGCTTCCTGGAATAGGAACTCGGCCGAGCTCCTTGGCGAGCAAGCCGCCTACGCTATCCACATCCTCGCGCGATTCTGGAGTGAGTTCGGTCTTGAAGGACTCTTCGAAATCTTCCACGTGGAGACGAGCAGAGATACGAGCAGTATTTTCATCAAGCCACTCAACTTCTAGCTGGTCATCATCGTATTCATCGGCTATCTCGCCAACGATCTCTTCGAGAATATCTTCGATAGTGATGAGCCCTGCCGTACCACCGTATTCATCGATGACAATGGCCATATGAATCTGATCGCGTTGCATTTCGCGCAAAAGCTCAATCGCCTCTTTCGATTCCGGAACAAAAGTGGCCTTACGCAGGTGCTGCTCAACCTGCTCGCTCTGCTCGGATTCGTGACGTTCATGCACGCGCCTTGCCAGATCCTTCACATAGGCGATTCCAATAACGTTATCGAGGTTCTCTTCAATGACTGGGATGCGAGTAAAACCCGAACGCAAGGCAAGCGAGAGCCCTTGGCGCAGCGTCTTATTGCCCTCCATCCAAACCACATCGGTACGAGGAACCATTAACTCTCGAACGAGGGTGCCGCCGAGATCAATGACCGAGTGGATCATTGAGCGTTCCGACTCTTCGACCAGGCCGCGCTCACTGGCTTCATCTACTAGCTCGTGCAGCTCCTGATCTTTATCGGCGGTTGTCTGCGGAAAGAATCGCTCTCCGAATATAGAACGTAGGAGTTCTTTGGTTTTGCTATCGCTCATTGGGTGGCTCGCCATTCTTGAAGCGTTTGATCTTGCAGAGCAAACATCTCCTTCTCTTCTTCTGGCACAGCATGGTCAAAGCCTAGGAGATGAAGTACTCCGTGAACCGTGAGCAATTCAAGCTCTTCATCAAGCGAATGATTGACTGTGTTCTTTGCTGCATATGCAGGACAAAGCACGATGTCACCGATGATGCCAGGACCATTTGCCGCTGAGAAAGGTTTGAGTTCATCCATTGGAAAGGAGAGCACATCTGTTGGACCCGGTAAATCCATCCACTGAATATGAAGCGCGGTCATCTCTGCTTCATCGACGATCGTAATCTCGAGGTCCGACTCAGGATGGATGCCCATTTTGTTAAGAGTAAATTCGGCAACCGAGGTTAAAGCCTGCTCGTTAAACGAACTCTCGAGGGTGTTAATGATTTCTATTCCCATAGGGCGGACTTGCAGAGCAAGTCTTAGCGATCACCACTTCCAGAACGAATAGCGCGGGCGGGCGGAGTCTTGGCATCATCGAAACGGCTATAGGCGTTGACGATTTCGCCGACCAGGCGATTTCGTACAACATCTTCCGCGGTCAATGGAATAAAGGCGATATCTTCAACATCGCCGAGAATTTCGTGGACGATGCGCAAACCTGATTGGGTTCCGGAAGGTAAGTCGACCTGTGTTACATCTCCGGTGATAACCATCTTGGAACCAAAACCGAGGCGAGTGAGAAACATCTTCATCTGTTCCGCCGAGGTATTCTGGGCTTCATCCAAAATTACGAAGGCATCATTGAGGGTTCGACCACGCATATATGCAAGCGGCGCGATTTCGATAATTCCAGATTGCATCAACCGTGGGATTGAGTCTTGATCAATCATGTCGTGAAGTGCGTCAAATAAAGGACGCAGGTAAGGGTCAATCTTCTCTTGCAGCGTTCCTGGAAGAAATCCTAAGCGCTCCCCTGCCTCGACTGCCGGGCGCGTAAGGATGATGCGATTGACCTCTTTGGCTTGCAAGGAAGCTATTGCCTTTGCCATTGCTAAATAAGTTTTACCCGTACCCGCTGGCCCAATTCCGAAGGTGATGGTGTGTTCATCTATCGCTTCTACATAGCGCTTTTGATTGGAGGTCTTTGGGCGGATGGTCTTCCCGCGATTGCTCAGAATATTTAGCGAGAGTACGTCAGCTGGATGTTCTGCCGGATCATGCTTGACCATCGCAGTAGAACGCAGAACTGCATCCTCGCTCAGAATTTGTCCACCGCGAAGCAGCACGAGCAACTCTTGCAGCAAGGAGTGGAACTGATGGACTTGCTCAAGATCGCCTTGCGCGAAAACCTCATTACCGCGAACGGTGATGGTGATATGAGGGAAGGTGCTTTCGTAAATACGTAAGTAAGAATCCCCAGGTCCAACGAGTGCGACCATAGGAATGGCAACGGGCACGGTAAGCAGAGCAGGTTCCATTACTGACATCCTACTTTTAACCGGGGGGCCATGCGAATGGACGCCCGCCTAACAAGTGCAAATGTGCGTGAAATACGCTCTGGCCAGCGCTGGCGCCGGTATTAAAGACGGTTCGATATCCATCAAGGCCGACGCCATCTGCGATCGCTTTGGCTACTCTGAAAAGTTCGGAGAGCGCTTCAGGATTACCTTCGGCAAGTAAAGCCGCATTCTCGTGATGTGCGACCGGGATAATCAAGGCGTGAGTAGGTGCTTGCGGATTAATATCTTTAATTGCAAAGACGGTATCGCTTTTAAAGAGGTAGGGAACTGGAATCTCCCCGCTTGCCATTTTGCAGAATAAACAATCAGACATGATTTAAGACTACCAACGACCCAATAGCGAATTAACGGAGGCAAGTGCGGCAATCGCGGCGTGGGCGCTACGCAGGACTGGAGTGCCAAGTTTTACGATTGCGGCGTGTGGGGCAAAGAGTTCGAGTTCTTCCTCACTCACTCCACCCTCGGGACCAATAATGATAAAGATTTCTGAATACTCGAGCCAGGATTTATCCACGACTGAAGATATTTGAGTCGATGCCGATTCGTGCAGGAGCAGACTCTTGCCAAGAAGAGCGATGAGTTCGGCGCTTTTTACACTCTCTTCAACTTTAGGCACGAAGTATCTTCTGGCTTGTTGGGCGGCAGTTTCCGCGCTCTGTTGCCATTTGGCTTGTGAATCAGATTGCCACTTTGCAATCGAACGCGATGCCTGCCACGGAATAATGCGATCGACGCCTGCTTCCACCATCAATTCAATCGCTTCTTTGGTGCGATCAGATTTTGGAAGGGCCTGTACAACGGTAAGTAAAGGTCGCTGTGAGGAGTGACTTCCCCGCTCAGAAACCTGGAAGGTAAAACTCTTCTTGGTTGCGCTCGAGATCGTTCCGGTCGCCCATGCGCCGCGGCCGTCAGAGAGGGTCAGCTGCTCGCCTACTGCCAATCGAGTCACGATAATCGCGTGATGCGCAACATCGCCGGATACCTCAATACTCTCGCCGGTCGGGATCGATGGCAGATAGAAGAGTGGGAGCATTAACGATTAAAGGCTTCGCGAAGTCGGCCGAAGAATGAGGTTTCGGAGTGCTTCTCACCATTCTTGTGGATCCGCACATCGCGGGAACTCTCTCCCCGCAACTTAGCGAGTTCAGTTAATAACTCCTCCTGCTTCTTATCTAGCTTGATTGGAGTTAAAACCTCGATATGAACATGGAGATCACCACGTCCACCAGAGCGAAGTTTGGTCATGCCCAAATGCTTGAGCGTCTGGACTGAGCCAGATCCAATCCCGGCTTTAAATTCCACATCTTTTGGACCATCTAGGGTTTCAATGGCGAAGCTTCCACCTAGGGCGGCTGAGCTCATGGGGATTGAAACAAAGAGATGAAGTTCGCTGCCATCGCGAATGAGCGTTTCGTGCGGCGCTTCAACTATTTCTACATAGAGATCTCCGGCTGGTCCGCCACCAGGGCCAACCTCACCAGCGCCACTCATTTGAATTCGATTACCGGTCTCAACGCCAGCTGGAATTTTTATCGGAATAGTTTTGCGAGCACGAACGCGCCCATCTCCCGCACACTCTCCACATGGATCGGAGATAACTGATCCAAAACCTTGGCAATGCGCACAAGGGCGACTGGTCATTACCTGTCCGATTATCGAACGAGCGACGTGCTGGGTCTCACCGCGACCTTTACAGACTTCGCAGGTTCTTGGCTTAGATCCATTTGCACATCCGGTGCCTTGGCATTTAGTACAAGCAACCGCGGTTTCGACATCGAGTTCGCGATCGGTTCCAAAACAAGCTTCACTTAATGAGAGCTCGACTTTAATCAGCGCATCTTGACCTTCGCGCATGCGCGGCCTTGGACCACGAGTACCACCGCCGCCGAAGAAGGCATCCATGATGTCGCCAAAGCCAAAGGCTTGACCGCCAAAGCCACCACCCATATTTGATGAGAATGGATCGCCGCCGAGATCAAAACGTTGCCGCTTCTCTGGATCGCTCAGTACTTCATAAGCCGTAGTGATATCTTTAAATTTCTCGGCGGTATGTGGATCTGGATTTACATCGGGATGGTATTCCCGAGCAAGTTTGCGATAAGCCTTCTTAATGTCATCGAAAGAGGCATCGCGATCTACGCCTAGTACGCCGTAGTGATCTGCCACTTACTTCCCCTCACTTAAAAATCGACCGATATAACGTGCGACAGCATTTACTGCAGCCATTGAACTCGCATAATCCATACGGGTTGGACCCAGAATGCCAATAGCTCCGGAACCGTAACCCATGGAGACCATGCTCGTTGAGCGAAGACCCTCATCTGGCTGCTCATCGCCAATTTTAACCTTTATTGAGGAAGTCGCATCTGAAAGCAACCGCATCAGCACAACTTGCTCTTCGAGCGCCTCCAAAATCGGATAGAGCGCCAAGGCTTCATCGTGATTCGAGCGGGTGAGATTAGCCGTACCCGCCAAGACCACCTTCTCTTGCTGAGGGTGTTGGATAACGGCCACTTGCTTGGTGATTTGCGAGAGCATCTTTGCGGTTCGGGAAAGTACATCATCTAGGTCATGGGCACCGTCAAGGAAAGTTTCGATGGCCCGACGTTCTGGCGTGGAGAGTGGCTTAATCTCGGCCAGACGATCTACAAATAAGCGATAGCCACTATTGGTCGGAATTCGACCGGCGCTGGTATGTGGCTGAGTGATGAGACCGGCATCTTCCAGAACGGCCATATCGTTTCGGATAGTCGCCGGTGAGACCGAGAATCCATGACGTTGTGCCAGAGCTTTGGAACCAACCGGTTCTTCGGTGGCAACATATTCATCAACAATTGCGCGAAGAATCTCGAGCTGGCGCTCATGCATCTCTTTCTCCACTGACATGTCTATAACTTACTACAAGAGGATTTCGCGGACGATTCGATCTGCGATCAGCCGCCCAGTCTGTGTCAGTACAACCAAACCATCAGCCCAACTTTGAGCATCTAGCTGCGCGCCGGCAACATAGCTCTGCAATCTATCGATGGCTGCGGCGTCGAGCGAGCTCCTCGCGATACCTGAACGCAAGCGAATTTCCAACATCACACGCTCGCTCTCGATTTGCGTTGCTGTAAGAATTTCGGAATCGGCGGCAGGAAATTCGCCGGCAAGAAGTCGATCTCGATAAGTGGCGGGATGCTTCACATTCCACCAGCGCTTTCCATCAATATGCGAATGCGCACCAGGTCCGAGCCCCCACCAATTTCTCCCTTGCCAATAGGCAATGTTGTGGCGGCACTCCCCTTCTGGTTTTGCCCAATTGCTGAGTTCATACCATTCGAATCCAGCAGCGCTGAAGAGTTGATCGGCTAGGAGATATTTATCGGCCATCAAATCATCGTCCGGAACTTCTACTTCACCGCGTTTTACTTGTGCGGCCAGCTTTGTGCCCGCTTCCACAATGAGGGCATAAGCGGAGATATGGTCGATATCTAGCGCGATCGCCTCACGTAAAGTATTTTCCCAATCTGCCAAGCTTTCGCCCGGGGTTCCATAAATTAAATCCACACTTACATGTTCAAAGCCAGCTTCCCGCGCCCACTTCACTGCGCTTCCGACATTGGCTGGGTTGTGAGTTCGATCGAGCACCTTGAGTACATGAGGGCTGGTGGATTGCATTCCTACAGAGATGCGGTTAATTCCAGTTGCTCGAAGCTGGCTGAGTTTTTCTAAAGATAAGGTGTCGGGATTGGCCTCAATCGTAATTTCAATATCAGGAGCGAAGCCAAAACTTGCCTTTAACTCTTGGAGTATTCGCGCTAGATCGCTCGGCTCCATGAGGGTGGGAGTTCCGCCACCAAAGAAGATGGTTGGAATTGCTCCGGCTTGCGGCGCCTGGTTGCGAGCCAGCTTGGCTTCGTCAATCAGAAGGTCAATATATGAGCGAGAGATTTCGCTGAGTTCTGAGGTAATTTGCAGCTCAGCTGGAGTGTAAGTATTGAAATCGCAATAACCACATCGCTTCACACAGTAAGGGATGTGAATATAGAACGAGAGCGGCGCGCTAACTTT
This sequence comes from uncultured Actinomycetes bacterium, assembly GCA_903838035.1. Lineage (GTDB taxonomy): Bacteria > Actinomycetota > Actinomycetes > Nanopelagicales > Nanopelagicaceae > AAA044-D11. The sequence goes on from CAILWW010000082.1 coordinate 35,530, forward strand.
TTGCCTTCGCCTTTGCTTTATCGATATCGGCATCAGTCGTCAGAGCGGCGATGAATGCTTCTTGTGGGACTTCTACTCGACCCACCATCTTCATCCGCTTCTTGCCCTCTTTTTGCTTCTCGAGCAGCTTTCGCTTACGAGAAATATCGCCACCATAACATTTGGCCAAAACATCTTTTCGAATTGCGCGAATGCTCTCGCGCGCAATAATTCTGGAACCAATTGCAGCCTGAATCGGAACTTCGAATTGTTGGCGAGGGATGAGTTCACGCAACTTCGAGGTCATCATTACGCCATAGGCATAAGCCTTATCCTTATGAACGATGGCGCTAAAGGCATCGACATGCTCGCCCTGAAGCAAGATATCTACCTTCACCAGATCGCCCTCGGCCTCGCCGATTGGTTCGTAATCCAGAGATGCGTAACCCTTCGTGCGAGATTTTAATTGATCAAAGAAATCGAAGACGATTTCGGCCAACGGAATTGTGTAACGAATCTCCACCCGATCTTCCGAGAGGTAATCCATGCCCAGCAAGGTGCCACGGCGCTCTTGGCAGAGCTCCATGATGGTTCCAATAAATTCACTTGGTGCCAGAACCGTTGCACGGACAATCGGCTCCATGATGCTGGCAATTTTTCCATCTGGAAATTCAGATGGGTTAGTAACAGTCATCTCTTTTCCATCGTCACTAAAGACGTGATAGACCACGCTTGGCGCAGTTGAGATAAGCGATAGACCGGCTTCGCGTTCTAGCCGTTCGCGAACAATCTCCATATGCAAAAGTCCAAGGAATCCGCAGCGAAAGCCAAAGCCAAGGGCAGCGGAAGATTCAGGTTCAAAGACCAGTGCCGCATCGTTGAGCTGCAACTTATCGAGCGCCTCGCGAAGCAGTGGGTAATCCGCACCATCTAATGGGAAGAGACCAGAGAAGACCATCGGCTTAGGATCTTTATATCCAGCAAGGGCAACCTTGGTCGGGTTGTTGTAAGTGGTAATTGTGTCGCCGACTCGTGATTGGCGAACATCTTTTACGCCCGTAATTACATAACCTACTTCACCGACTCCAAGTCCCTTTGAGGCGACCGGTTCAGGTGAGATAACACCAACCTCCAACATTTCATGTCGAACGCCAGTTGAGAACATTTGAATCTGATCGCGGGGCGAGAGGTGTCCATCAACCACTCGAACATAGGTAACCACGCCTCGGTATGTGTCATAAACAGAGTCAAAGATCAGCGCACGTGCAGGCGCATTTGCATCGCCCACTGGTGCTGGAATTTGGGCAACGATCTGATCGAGAAGTTCAACTACACCATCACCAGTTTTACCCGAGACCCGAAGGCAGTCTTCTGGTTCGCAGCCAATCAACTTTGCAAGTTCTGCGGCAAACTTCTCCGGTTGAGCAGCAGGAAGATCAATCTTGTTGAGCACCGGAATAATGGTGAGGTTGTTCTCCATTGCAAGATATAGGTTGGCTAACGTTTGCGCTTCGATTCCTTGGGCGCAATCAACCAGAAGGATTGCTCCTTCACATGCGGCCAGCGAGCGCGAAACTTCGTAGGTGAAATCCACGTGCCCAGGGGTGTCGATCATGTTGAGGATATATTCCTGGCCATCGATGCCAGAGCGCCAAGGAAGTCGAACTGCCTGACTCTTAATGGTGATTCCGCGTTCGCGTTCAATATCCATTCGATCGAGATATTGGGCTCTCATATTTCGCTGCTCTACAACTTCGGTGATTCCGAGCATGCGATCGGCGAGAGTAGATTTACCGTGGTCGATGTGAGCGATGATGCAGAAGTTACGGATTTGCGCAGGATTAGTGGCCGCCGGTTGTGGCGCCTTCGAGAGTTCTATGGCAGGCACTTATGACCTACCCTTTCTACGCAATTACTCTTCTTATGATTACTAGCGTTCTTCTGAAAATGGTGAAGCAAAAATTACTTGACGCCAGCTTTGTGAGCGGCCTTAGCCATTGATGACTTCTTATTCGCAGCAGCGTTTCCATGAAGGACGCCCTTGGTGACAGCGATATCGAGCGTCTTGGAGGCGGCGCGAAGCTCTTCGGCAATCTTTGTTGAATCACCTGAAGTGAGTGCATCGCGGAAGCGACGAACAGCGGTCTTGATAGCAGAGCGTGCTGAGCGGTTACGAAGCTGAGCCTTCTCGTTGGTACGAATACGCTTGATCTGCGACTTAATGTTTGCCACTGAATGCTGCTTTCTGTTGAACGGTGCGGGCCCGATGAGGGCTCTAACTTGAAGGCGTAAGGCTATCAGCCAGAGCCCCGCCCCCTCAAACTGGGACCGAGCTGAACCGGCGAAGGGCTACCTGCTGGTCATCACCAATAAGGCCCGCTCCAACGAGTGAATCGGGTCGGCTGCTGCACCTTTGATATCGGCATCGGCCTGTGCGACGGCGATCACGGCGGCGGTCAGGGAATCTGGGTTCCAGCCAGCGAGTTGGCGGCGGGCCTTATCAATCTGCCAAGGAGCCAGTCCCAGCGGGCCGGCTAGTTCAAAGGATTTAGCGTTGCGTGGAGCCCCAGAAACTTTTCCGAGGGTGCGAAGTGAGGAGGCCAGAGCGGAGATGATCAAGACTGGATCGGTACCGGTGGCAAGCGCGTTGCGAAGTGCGACCAGTGCTAGATCTCGCTTTCCCTCCATCGCGGCATCTGCCACATCAAATCCCGTTGTCTCGATACGGCCCTGTTGATATTTGGCAACGCTCGCCTCATCAATAGTTTTATCCGCGGCAACATCTGCGGCTAGTTGTGAAATTGCGCCACTTACCTCTCGCATATCGCTGCCGAGTGCGTCGAGCAACGCTTGAACCGCGGCGGTATTTACCTTGCGACCCAGGCGAGTAAATTCTTGGCGGATAAATTCTGCTTTATCGCCATCTTTTTTTAGCGTATCGCAGAGAATGACCTTGGGATTTGCTTTCTTAATAACGTCTACCAGCGCTTTTCCTTTAACTCCACCTTTATGCCAGAGCACCAGCTCCACATTCTCATCTGGATTGGCAAGATAAGAAGTAATCTCTTCGCTAAGTTCGGCGCCTAAATCTTGAATCTCTTTAACAACGATTACGCGCTCATCGCCAAAGAGCGAAGGGGCCAGCGCGTCGGTGATTGCACCGAGTTCAATCTCGCCACCTGTCAGTTGAGTGATGACGGCGCCAGAGTTACGTTCGAGAATTTCGGCAATAGCGCGCTCAGCAAGTATCGCCTCGCCACCCTGCAGAAAGGTCATCCCCATGAAATCTTCCACCGCGCTCTCTTCTTGGTTCGAATTCTAAGGGTTGAATCCACAGCGATGGCGCCATCTAGATCAGTTCGAAAAGTCTTAGCGCCACGCGCAGCCAATTGATGCAGGGTTGTGGGGGCTGGATGGCCATAAGAGTTTCCCGCGCCAACGCTGATTAGTGCGATCGAAGGTTTGAGCGCATCCAGTAGCGCCCAATCCTGATAGGCCGAGCCATGATGGGAGACTTTAAGAATATCGACTGGCCGCACAGCGGCGCTGGTAAGTATTTCTGCCTGAGCTGGAGGTTCGATATCTCCGCCATCAAAGATGCGCAAAGAACCGATGGTGATATCCAAAGCTACGCTGGAATTGTTGATAGCAGAACCATCTCCCGGCAGCGAAGCAAATCTGGTCTGCTCGCTTTTCGGCCAAAGAACTTTAATTCGCACTTCTCCCCTGGCTGAATTGAAAGTGGTTTCTTCCCCTTGCGCTGCAATATGCGCCTTATATGCAGAAATTAATTTCATCGTGCGCTCGTACTCAGTTGCTGGCTCTTGGCTATTTGTAATCCACACTTGATTCACCGTTCTGCCATGCAAGACACCGCTCACTCCTGAAATATGGTCGGCATGAAAATGAGTTAGGACCAGAAGTGGGATGCGTTTGATGTTTAGGGCGGAGAGGCAGGAATCAATCAGTACCGGGTCGGGTCCAGCATCGATAACAATCGCCGAGTTCGCCCCAAGGTTTATCGCCAGGCCATCTCCCTGCCCAACATCACAGTTGACGACCGCCCAATTACTTCCAGGCCATGCACCATCAGAAAGGATTGAGGTAATCAGATAAATCGAAAGCACGGTCGCGATAATCACCCATTTTCGGCGAAGAAGTAAGGTCATGAGCAGAAGCACAAAGGCTGCACCTAGCCAAGATTTAGGAAGCAGGAGAACTGGGACCTTCGCGCCAATGCGTGCGATCAGAACAATCCATTGCGAACATGGATTAACTAATACAAGCAAGAGGTGCGCAATATTTTGAATAATTGGTGGCGCTAAGGCTGCGATAAATCCAAGAATGGTTATAGGCGCCACCGCAACGGAAGCCAGAATGTTTGCCAGGATCGAAATTAAAGAAAATTGCCCAGAAATAGCGACGATGAAAGGAGTGCAGAAGAGCGTTGCGGAGATGGGAATCGCGAGCAGATCAGGCAGAAATTTCGATAGCGGTTTCTGGGCAATCAAGATGCCAGCGGTAGCCGCAACCGAGAGCGCAAAACCAGGATCTACTGCTTGATAGGGATCGACCAGAATCAGCAACGTGATGGCCGCGCCAAGCGCCGCCAAAGGATTTGTTCGCACTCCCCTGAACTTTGAAATTAATAGCACCGCGGTCATGACCGTTGCTCGAAGTACGGATGGTGATGGCCGCACCAAAAAGATAAAGAGCAGAAGTACAAATGATGTTCCTAAAATTCGCCATCTTCGTTTAGGAAGTAGCCATTGAAAGAGCCACATCAGAAAGGCCGAGACAATTGCAAAGTTCTCACCGCTCACCGCAGTGAGATGCGTCAACCCAACTCTGCGCATGCTGGAGATAAAGCTCTGGCTCTCTAGCGATGTATCTCCGATGACGAGCCCCGGAATCAGAGCTCCACTCTCACCACCTATTCGCAGCGCTTGATTGTGAAAGTTGCGCCTGATGGAGTTTGCGAATGAAATGATTGGCGGAGCTCGCCGGCGCGGTGTGAGTTCACCCCGAATGAGCAGGAGCCCGGCCGCGCGACCTTTGGTCGATGGCAATACGGTGGCCTCTCCGATGCCGGCAATCCCGGGACGGTGAAAGAAGAAGAGATTGCCCACGATACCTGAGAGCAGCGTCCACAATAGAAAAATATCC
>CAILWW010000083.1 GCA_903838035.1 uncultured Actinomycetes bacterium
CGCGGGTCACTCGCGTTGCGATTTGCCATCAAGCAGATTGGTGACCGTTATGTCTTTGGCGCAGCAGGAATGGTTTACTGGGATTGTTCTGGTCTAACCCTGCGCGCCTTTCAAGCCGCTGGAGTTTCACTTCCACACTCAGCTGCATATCAATACCACTTTGGTAGAAGCGTCAGCCGTAACGCACTTGCGCCCGGAGATTTAGTCTTCTTCGGACATCCGATTACTCACGTGGGAATCTACCTCGGGGGAGGGCAGATGGTCGATGCTCCTCATACCGGGGCGAGAGTGAGAGTTGAAGCTTTTGGTTCTCACTTCGGTGGACTCTCATATGTCGGAGCTAAGCGGATTTGATTGCAGACCAAAGACCGCTTCTCTTAGTCACAAATGATTTAGGTCCGCACCTTGGCGGAATCGAATCCTTTATCTTGGGGTTAATCAACGAGCTAGATGGTTCTAAATTAGTTATTTATACCTCTTCCCAATCAGGTAGCGCCGATTTTGATGCAAAGTTAAAGGCCGAACACGGCGTCATTGTCATTCGCGATAAGAGCAAAATTCTTTTACCTACCCCACGAGTTACTAGCGCGGTTGTAAAAGTTATGCAGCAATTTGGCGCGACAACTATCTGGTATGGCGCCACAGCTCCACTTGCCTGGATGGCGCCAACTCTGAAACGTCATGGAGCCATTCGACAAATTGGAATGACGCACGGCCATGAGGTTTGGTGGGCAAAACTCCCGCCTTTCTCTTGGGCGCTGCGCAGAATGGGCGGCGCACTTGATGTGCTCACCTATCTTGGTGAATTCACTCGCGATGCAATGCGGCCCGCCTTCGGCAATAGCCCCGAGTATGTACGTATCGCCCCAGGAATAGCGGTTGATCACTTCCTTCCCGCTCTAACTTCGACGAAGCCAGTAGAGTTGCTTAGTCGATATGGGTTACGCGATCTTCCAACAATTCTCTGCGTGGGTCGGCTGGTACACCGCAAAGGTCAGGACCGACTCATACAAGCGATGCCACAAGTACTTGCCGCAATCCCTGATGCACAACTTATTCTGATCGGAATTGGACCTTACGAAAAGAAATTAAGGTCTCTCGTAAAGAAACTGCACGTAGAAGATAAGGTGCATTTTCTCGGACGAATGAAATATGACGAGCTTCCAAAGCACTTTCATCTTGGCGATGTATTTGCCATGCCCTCTCGTTCTCGGTTTTTTGGTTTAGAAGTTGAAGGTTTAGGAATTGTCTACTTGGAGGCGAGCGCTTCCGGTCTGCCAGTAATTGCGGGTGCATCTGGCGGGGCGCCGGACGCCGTACGAGAAGGAATAACCGGAGTTACGGTAGATGGAAATAATCTCGATCAAATTGCCTCCGCTCTTATCTCCATACTCTCAAATAAGGAGAGTTCCAAAGCGATGGGAGTCGCTGGTCGCAACTGGGCCGAAGAGGCGTGGAGTTGGAAGTTATGGGGAGCTAAATTCGCAGATCTATTGCGACTTTAAAATTCCGGCTTTTGTAGCAAAATTAATCGCTGCTACTCGAGAATTAACCCCAAGTTTTCGATAGAGCGATTGGGTATGTGATTTCACGGTCGCCTCGCTTAAGAAAAGCACTTCTGCAATTTTCTTCGCGCTTTTTCCACTATCTATTTCATGCAGAATATCTAACTCTCGTTCGGTGAGTGGATTTACTAATCGAATCTCTTGGATTTTTTCGATTTCGCTCTCGCGTTCACCCTTGAGACGTAATATTTCTTGCCGGAGACTGGAACTTATCTCTGATTGCTTTCGTGAAATTTTACGAAGCGCGGCACGTGCCGAGGCGCTTAAGCCGGGGCTACCGATTACTTCATCCAACGAATAGATAACGCCATCGATCTCTGGAGCAAATAGCGAATCGAGTTCAGCGGCAATCTCTACTCTGACATCTGTGCGAGATTGCTCCATCTTTACTCAGATTTGGTAAAGAGGGAGTCGATCTCAGTCGCAAATTCTTGGGCGACCACATGTCGTTTCACTGAGAGCTTGGCGGTGAGCTGGCCACCGGCGATAGTGAAGTCAGTCGGCAAGATAAGGAACTTGCGAATCGATTCTGCCCTGCTAACAGCTTTGTTGGCATGGTCAATGGCGGTTTGGATGACAGCGTTGAGGTCTGGATCCTTCGCCAACTCACTGATGCTGGCGCCCTCCTTCTTATTGGTAATTGCCCAACCCTTGATTGCATCAGGATCGAGCGTTACCAGGGCGGCGATGAATGGCTTGTTATCGCCAACCACCATGCATTGACTGACCAGTGGATGGGCGCGAACGCGATCTTCTAGAACCGCTGGCGCAACATTCTTTCCACCCGCGGTCACAATTAACTCCTTCTTACGCCCGACAATCGATAGGAATCCATCGCTATCGAGAGTGCCGAGATCGCCGGTTTTGAAGTAGCGATCTTCAGTAAAGGCTTCGGCATTTGCGCCCGGGTTTTGCCAGTATCCGCGCATCACGATTGCGCCTTTGATGAGAACTTCACCATCCTCGGCAATTTTGATGGTCGTGCCGGGAAGCGGCTTACCAACGGTTCCAACGCGCTGCGCGCGGGTGAGGTTGAGATTGGAACCGGCGGTAGTTTCGGTCAAGCCATAGCCTTCGAGAATATTTATCCCAGCACCGCGGTAGAAATGTCCTAACCGAAGTCCAAGTGGAGCTCCGCCAGAGATTGCGGCTTCAACACGACCGCCCAATGCGGCGCGAATTTTAGAGAAGACTAGTTTGTCGAAGAGAGCGTGTTTAAGTTTCAACGCAAATGGAATTTTATTGCTATCTAGCGCCTTGCTGTAGGCCACCGCAACATCGGCTGCCTTTCTAAATATTTTCCCTTTACCGGCAGCATCTGCTTTTGCTTCGGCTCCGTTATAAACCTTCTCAAATATTCGAGGGACAGCGAGGACAAATGTAGGTTTAAAGGAAGCAAGGTCGACTTGTAAACGTGCGATATCTCCGCAGTGGGCCATATGAAGTCCGGCGGTTATTGCTCCCACCTGCACCATGCGCCCAAAGACGTGTGCAATAGGAAGAAACAGAAGGGTGGAACCACCTGGTTTGAGAAAGAGTTCACTAGCGCCCTGAACTACATTTCCACATTCGGCGAGAAAATTTCCGTGAGTAAGTTCTACGCCCTTCGGTTTCCCGGTTGTTCCCGATGTGTAAATTAAAGTTGCGAGTGAATCGGGGGAGAGGGTATTTCGTCGCTCCTCCACAATCGAATCATCCAGGTGCTTTCCGGCATTTGTGAGATGGGAGATAGCATCATCGGTTATGGTCCAAACATGGATACAACCATTTGGGCGAACTGGATCTGCCAACTCGCGAAGCAATGGCGTCTCAACGATTAAACCGGTAGCGCCGGAATCTTGCAGAATCCATTGAATTTGTTCCGCGCTAGAAGTTTCATATATTGGCACTGTGACAGCGCCGGTGTACCAGATGGCGAAATCTAAAATGGTCCATTCGTAACGAGTGCGTGCCATCAGCGCCACACGCTCGCCAGGTTGAATACCGGCCGCGATGAAGCCCTTGGCAACTGCGCGAACCTCAGCTTCTAATTCGCGGGCAGTAACTTCGTGCCAGCCCTCACCGATAGGACGAGAGAGCATTACGCGCTCCGGCTCAAACCATGCTCGCTCCGCGATTAGATTAGTGAGGTTTCCAGAGGTCGCCGCAGGCACGATAGCCGGGACTGAATACTCGTTCATGGGTATCACGCTAGCGCGCGAAGTGGGAGTTTGCCTACAACTTAGGCGGGTAACCTTCTGCCATGGCCGATATTTCACAAAATTCCATCGAAATCCAAGCTCCCGCATCCGAGGTTTATGCGACCCTCGCTGCAATCGCCGACTACCCAACTTGGTCGAGTGCAATCAAGAGCGCCGAAATACTTGAGCGAGATGGCGAGGGGCGCGCGTTGCAGGCAAAGCTCTCCATTGACGCCGGGGTAATGAAAGATCGAGTCACGCTCGACTATGACTGGAGCGAGGCGCCGACAAAGATTAGTTTCACACTTGATGATGCCGATTTGCTGACCGAAATGACCGGTGCATACACCATCACAGATAACGGCGACGATGAGACAACCGTGAAGTATGAATTAACCGTTGCTCTCTCTATGCCGGTTCCTTCTATGATGCGACTGAAGGCAGAACGATCAACTATCGATCTAGCTCTTAATGAATTGAAGAAGAAGCTCGAGGGCTGATCTTTGTCAGATTTAACAATTGGAGTTGATGTCGGCGGTACCAAGATTCTCGGTGGAGTCGTTGATGCAACTGGAAAAATAATTCAGATCTCTCGCAGGGATACGCCTAAAGCTGGCGGAGATTTCTTGACCGATGCGATTGCAGAAGTTATTAAGGAACTTGCTTCTGTGCACCCGGTTACACGCGCTGGCATTTCGGCCGCTGGCTTTGTTTCGAATGATCGTAAGACAATGCTTGCCACTCCGAACATCTCAGGTTGGAATGGGATTAATTTACAAGCGGCTTTGCAAGCGCGTACCGGATTAAGCGTCATCATCGAGAATGACGCTAACTCGGCTGCCTGGGCGGAAGCCAAGCATGGCGCCGGAATTGGTCACGCCGAAATGATGATGCTCACTATTGGTACTGGTATCGGTGGCGGAATAATTATCGCCGGCAAGCTTCACCGCGGCGCATTTGGAACTGCCGCAGAGTTTGGCCACCTACGTGTAGTTCCGGATGGACACTTATGCGGATGTGGTGCGCGCGGCTGTTTTGAACAGTATGCCTCAGGCAATGCACTTGTTCGGCATGCCAAAGAGGCGATCAATGCGGCGCCAGATGCTTCGCACAATTTACTTCAGCGCGGTGATGGAACAGTGGCGGGCCTAACTGGAAAGCACATCACGGAAGCAGCTCGAGATGGAGATAGCGTCGCCTTGGCTGCATTCAATACCACCGGGCAGTGGCTTGGAGCCGGAATAGCTTCGCTGGCGGTTCTCCTCGATCCATCCATTGTGGTGATCGGCGGGGGAGTTATCGATGCCGGTGAAATATTGCTCGCACCAACCCGAGTCGCGCTCGAGCGATATATGCCATTTCTAGGAAAGCACCCGATGCCAGAAGTAGTCGCTGCCCAACTCGGCAACGATGCCGGACTCGTTGGTGTTGCAGATTTAGCGCGTAGCTAAATTACTGCACCATCTTCATCCTCGCCGAATCCCTCATCGCTCTTGGCCGAGCGCCATATAAGGGTTGCAATCCCGCCGAGAAAAATAAGTATTCCTGGCCAAGGACCGAAGCCAATGGGATCAAAGCCAGCAATTAAATAGAGGGCGATGTAAAGAAGTCCAAACGAGATTGCGATAGTCGATGGCCTGATCTCTCGCGAGAAACGTTGCCAACGTGGATTTGGGGCGACAAAATGATCATTTAGCCCCAAATCGGAAAAGAGTTTTTCAAGATTCTCTTCATTCGTACTCTCATCAAGGGATATGCCAGAAACAATCGCTTCGAATTCGGCATCGATAAGTTCGCGTTCATCGATATCGGCCAATGATTCACCGCGAGCTACCTCACCTGTAAGCACATCCTGAATGAAAGTGATGGATTCTTCAACGAGGGCATCGGCATCGAAATCCGATGCCACTTCGTGATAGGAATTTTCAAAGATGACTTCACGAATATCTGCTGAATAGACGTTATCAATAATGGTCTCACTATTTGCCGGATGCACCCGATGATCATCTAATGAGTAGGCCACCATCAATGGCAGATCCACGAGATAGAGATCTTCTTCCACAAGTGCCAGTAATTTATGTAATGAGCGAAGTGCCGTCGTTGGCGTCCGATTTTCTAAGAAGATTTTGCGCTCCGGTGTCGAAAAATTTGCACAGTCAATGGGTGGAGTAGAAATTGTTTGCACAAGTGGGGAAAGGCGAGCGAGCAGAGCACGCGCTTTACTCTCTTCATAAATCAAAGCGTTGAGAAGAAGTGCGCCCTCAATCTCCGATCCTCGAATTTGCGCAAGGCGGAGCGCGATAGATCCACCGGCACCATGTCCGGCAATAAAAATTCGTTCAGTTTTCTCGCGTAAGGTTAGGAAGGCTTGCTCCGCACTTCGATACCAATCAGGCCAATTGTGCGTGGAGAGGGCAGGGGCGCTGACGGAATAACCTTCGGCGGCTAATCCTTGGGCCCACTGTGAGATATTTTTAGGGGCGGCGAGAAAATCATGAAGGAGCAGAACGCCAATTTTTCCGCCGGAGAGCTCAATATTGGCTCTCTCGGGGGATTGTGGGATATCGCTCACGCTCAGATGGTGTCACAGATGCCCTCTGAACCCCTAAATTATTCTCCTCAGGTATAGGTCAGGCACGGGTCTGGTTAAGACCGGGTAAAGATTAGGTGAAGGAGGAGTGATGGTCTATCAAGCGCTGAAGTCGTTCTTGATTCCAATCTTGACGCTGCTCTTTCGTCCCAAGGTCACTGGACTCCGTAACGTTCCGCAAAATGGCCCAGTCATCATCGCCTCCAATCACCTCTCTTTTAGCGATTCAATCTTTATGCCCTTAGTTGTTCCTCGCAAAGTCACCTTCCTTGCCAAGAGTGAGTACTTCACATCGCCAGGAATTAAGGGTTTTGCCAAGAAGAAGACCTTTCAAGCGTTGGGGCAAGTCCCAGTAGATCGATCGGGCGGACGGCGAAGTGAAGCCGCGCTCTCTACAGGATTGGAACTTCTCAAAGAGGGCGCCTGTATTGGAATCTATCCAGAAGGCACTCGCTCTCCAGATGGAAAGCTATATAAGGGACGCACTGGAATCGCGCGCATGGCCATCGAATCTGGCGCTGCTGTCGTTCCAGTCGCGATGTTTAATACCGCAGAGATTCAACCAACCGGACAGGTAGTACCAAAGGTTCAGCAGGTCGAGATGATCTTTGGCGAGGCAATGTACTTCGAAGGTGATACTTCAGATTTAAAGTTGCTTCGAGATATAACTGATCAGATTATGCATGCCATTCAGGAAATTTCTGGACAAGAATATGTAGATATGTATGCATCAGAGGCGAAGACAATTATCGCTGCCGCAATTAGAGAGCGAATTAAAGAAGAGAACCGCGAGAAGAAGAGCGTTAAAAAGAAAAAATAGCGGCTTAACCGTTACCCAAAATTTCACGGCGACTGGCAATATATTTACATTGATCGCAGTTTGCTTTTGACTCTGGCACATCACCTGTGACAACGCCGATGAATTCGGCCAATCGATCTTGAAGTGCCTGCGGATCACGCTTGATGGGATACCAGTTACAGGAGAGTTCCATTCCGAAATTGCCAGATGAGTTGCCACGAATTTTTACCGGCGACCAGACCAATAAACCTAATGAGGAGATTTTCTTTGGTTCACCTTTGGCTGGATTCTCGAGCGCAAATGCATAGGCTTCGAGTTGTGGGGAGTAGAACTGACCCTTATCGCTGGCGCGGGCTTGGAACTTACAGTCGATAACGCCATAGGTGCCATCTGGGAATTCCATCACCAGGTCATATTTACCTTTAATCGCAAAGGGAGTTGGGGCTCCATCAACCTCAATCGGCTTGGACATAACAAAACCACCGTGATTGAGCACCTTTCCTTCGGGGATATCAGGATGGAGTTCGGCCGAAGTCTTACCTATACAGCTCACCTCTTGCATCTCGGCAATCTCCGAGACAAGGGGCATAAAAAGAGGAGCTTTGATCTGCTCGTTGTAATACAGCCAGAGGCAGCGGTGACAGCCATTCCAGGAGAAGGTGAGATCGCTGGGGGAGATGTTGGCGCGGGCATTTCTTGATAGCTCAATCATAATTTTCCTTTTTTAAGTTGTGCGTAGTCTGCCTCGTAGTACTGACAAAGGCGAGCATTAAAATGTTTCTTAAGAGTGTCGCAAGGCGTTTACAACGGTGAAAATTCCTAAAAGAATCATCACACAGCCGCCCACTATTCGCATGGTGACCAACCGGCGAATTTCAGTGGCCAGCCAGCCACGAATAGTCCCAGCCAATACGCCCCACCCGCCATCGGAGACGAAGGCGAGAACGGCAAAAATTGCACCCATAAGCATCAACTGCGAAGTGATATGCCCCTTGGCGCGATCGACAAAGGCCGGAAGAATTGCGGCAAAGAAGACCATTCCCTTTGGGTTGAGCGCGCCCACCCAGAATCCATCGCGCATTGACCTTGCCTTCGATGGTCGGATATCTCCTTGGTTGGTCATATCTTCGGCATGCATCGGGCTGTGGCGAATCGCGTCGATTCCGAGATAGATCAAATAAAGTCCGCCGAGAATTTGAATGATGATGTAAAAGAGATGCGAACGTTGAAGTAAGGGACCAAGTCCAACTGCGACAACGACGGAGAGCGTGAATGCGCCAAGCACATTGCCGGCAACGGTTGCGACCGCGGTGGCACGACCCCATGCGATTGCGCGCGCAATAACAAAGAGCACGCTTGGACCTGGTGCCAAGATGATGACCACGGCCGCAACCACGTACTCCCAAATTCGGGATGGGATCACAATCGGCATTCAATAATCCTATCTAAAGCAAGGTGCCAGGCTCAGTCCCGATGACCTTACCTGGCACCAAACTTCGTATGGTGGTGTTAGTTGCTGCTGCGCGCCTTTGCAATGGAGTGCAAGAGGCGATAACCAATAACAGCAACGAGAGTTGCATTAATGATGCCGTTAAAGGTGTAGTTGCCCTTGGTCCAGGAGAGATCGGAAATTCCGATGATCACAGATGAGGCAGCGATGATGAGGTTGGTGGAGTTGGAGAAGTCGACCTTGGATTCAATCCAGATGCGAGCGCCAAGTACACCAATCATTCCGTAGAGCGCAACGCCAACGCCGCCGAGAACGCCAGCAGGAGTTGCGCTGAGGACTGCGCCGAACTTAGGGCAGAGCGCCAAAATGACGGCGCCGATAGCAGCGATCCAATATGCAGCAGTTGAGTAGACCTTGGTAGCCGCCATAGTGCCGATATTTTCCGCGTAGGTTGTGGTTCCAGAACCGCCGCCGATTCCAGCCAAAGTTGTGGCAACGCCATCGGCAACCAGTGCATCTCCCATAACATCATCGAGATTGTGACCGGTCATAGCTGCAACAGCCTTGACGTGGCCGACGTTCTCGGCAATTAGTACGAGAACAACTGGTAAGAAGAGAACGATTGCTGACATCTTGAATGATGGCGAGGTAAATGTTGGCATCGCAATCCACTTCGCTGCCTTAATTCCTTCAGTGTGGAGATCGCCCATTAGCCAAGCAGCGAGATATCCCACGACAAGTCCACCAAAGATGGAGATGCGAGAGAGGAACCCCTTTGCAAGTACAGCGATAAGTGCCACCGCAGCAAGGGTAATGATTGCTTCCTTTGGGCCGGCGACAAAGTTGTTCTTGGCGGCGCCAGCAAGGTTGAGTCCAATCACCATAACAATCGAACCGGTAACAACTGGAGGCAAGAGCCAATCAATCCACTTAATGCCGGCGGCTTTTACGATGAAGCCGACGACGGCAAGGATTACACCAGTGGCAACGACGCCACCAAGCGCTTCGGCCATTCCGCCGCCCTTGACAGCAGCAGCGATCGGGGCGAGAAATGCAAAAGAAGATCCAAGGTAGGAAGGAAGCTTGTTCCGAGTAATGAGGAGAAAGAGCATCGTTCCTACGCCAGAGAAGAAGAGAGTGGTGGTGGGTGGAAGATGTGTGATGATGGGGACGAGGAATGTTGCACCGAACATCGCTGCAATGTGTTGCAGACCAGTTCCGATGGTGCGGGGCCAGGTCAGACGTTCATCAGGGGCGACTACGCCGCCAGAGTTATTTACTTTCCAACTAAATAAGCTCATCGGTGAGCTTCTCCTTTCCTAGGGTTCGCACGGGGGTCAAAACCACCGCGTGAAGCGGGATAAGACTCCGGGGGACGGATCGAGGACCCTAGGGAAGGGAGCTTGTAGATAAGGGTAAAGGTGGCCTACGCCACTCTTCGGCATCTTCACTTCGACACGCCCCGCTGCATCTCCAGCCTGACTTGCCTTCCCGGGAGATATCGGTTTAACTATCGCATCGATATATCGAAACGATATATCCAGCCATCATATTTGCGGTTTAAAGGTAGAAAGGGGGGAAACGATGCGCACACGCAGCGAGGCCCTCGAGTTCGCTCTGCTGGGCCTACTGAGCCAAGGCGCCCTACACGGCTATGAGCTACGAAAGCGCCTCATCGCCATCTATGGCCCCTTTAGAGCCCTCTCTTTCTCTGTTCTCTATCCCCAACTCCGCCGAATGCTCGAGGCTGGAATTATCGAGGAATCCCTCGCGGAAGTTCCCGGCAGATCTCGGCGCTCGCGAATTGTCTATGCGCTCACCGAAAAAGGGGAGAAGCGCTTTGCTGAGCTCACTGGGAGTTCTGGTCCCGACACTTGGGATGATGAAAGTTTTGAAGTCCGGTTCGCATTCTTCGGACCTACTCCAAAAAATAACCGGTTGGCGATTTTGGAGGGCAGGCTTCGCCGTCTCTCCGAGAAGGCAGCCATTCTTCGTAACGAGTTGGAGAAATCTCCAGCTGGGATCGATAAGTACCTCTCAGAGTGGCGTCGTCACTCTTTGGAATCCTCTGAGCGTGAAATCGCCTGGTTGGAAGAAATGATAAATACCGAAAGGAAGTCAGCGTGAGCTCAAAAGAAATTCGCGTAGCGATTGTTGGTGTAGGAAACTGCGCTAACTCCCTCATCCAAGGCGTCACCTATTACAAGGACGCCGCCGCCGATAAAGAGATCCCTGGTCTCATGCACGCAGTGCTCGGTGGATACCATGTTCGCGACGTGAATTTTGTTGCGGCCTTTGATGTCGATGCCAAGAAGGTTGGCCTAGATATCGCCGATGCTATGTGGGCAAGTGAGAACAACACCATCAAGTTCTGTGATGTTGCGCCGACCGGTATCAAGGTTCTTCGTGGTCATACTCTCGATGGTCTTGGTCGTTACTACAAAGAGACAATCACAGAGTCAACCGCGGCTCCAGTCGATATCGTGGCAACTCTAAAGGCTGAGAAGGTTGATGTTCTTATATGTTATCTACCTGTAGGTTCAGAAGAGGCAGCAAAGTTCTACGCCCAATGCGCTATTGACGCTGGCGTTGCCTTCGTTAACGCGCTTCCAGTATTCATTGCATCAGATCCAGTCTGGGCAGACAAATTCACCAAGGCCGGAATTCCTATCGTTGGCGATGACATTAAGTCACAGGTCGGCGCAACAATTACTCACCGCATCATGGCTAAGTTGTTCCAGGATCGTGGCGTTCACCTAGATCGCACCTATCAACTTAACGTTGGTGGAAACATGGACTTCAAGAACATGCTCGAGCGCGATCGCCTCGAATCTAAGAAAATCTCAAAGACTCAATCTGTGACTTCACAGCTTGAGCACGACATGGGTGCAAAGAATGTACACATCGGACCATCTGATTACATTCCATGGCTCGATGATCGCAAGTGGGCCTATGTTCGCCTTGAGGGACGTGCATTTGGCGATGTACCACTCAACTTGGAATACAAGCTCGAAGTTTGGGATTCACCGAACTCAGCAGGCGTCATCATTGATGCACTTCGCTGCGCAAAGATTGCCCTTGATCGCAAGATCGGTGGACCTTTGCTCTCACCTTCAAGCTACTTCATGAAGTCGCCTCCAATTCAATACACAGATGAGCAGGCTCACGAGAAGACCGAAGACTTTATCTCCGGAAAGCTTGAGCGCTAGCCACTAGATAAATTGGAAGAACCCCTCCCGGTCAATGACCAGGAGGGGTTCTTTATTTCCCCACGGAGAGATGGGGCTTAGATCTCCGAATCGGTTGCTACTCGACGTAGGTGAGCAAAACCGAGGAGCGCCAAGATAAGGAACAAGAGGCCTCCGGCATATGCGACATAAGATGCAATGATTGCGACTGAACCGATTGTGGCAAAAGCATAGGAGAAGCCGAGAAGTCCGCGAAGCGTGCTACCCATAAAGAGTGTCTGACGAAGTTGTCCAAGACCGGCTACCTGTGCAGAAAGCGCTGCATCATTTGGGGAAGCTTTGAGCTGAGCACTAGCTGCCATGAATTCGCCTGAAACATCGTCATAAGTTTTTCCGCCGCCGATTGCAGCCATGTGAACCTTGATGTAGTGATCAGACCAAGTGCGGGCTTGTTCGCCAGTTGTCATAGTCATGCCGGCATACTTCCGCATAGCTGCGGCATCTGCTGCTGGAAGGGCTTTGATGCCTGCGGAATCAGCTGCCGGGAAGACAATCTTTTGATCTTGCAAATTAGATTTTACTTGTTGGGTTGCAAAATTACCGCCCCATGAAAGCAAAGCTCCTGCAATAAGTAGACCTACACCGAGCATCAATCCAATCATGCTGGCGATTTTGTCAAAGGTTGTTCTCTTCATTTTATTTCCTCTCACTCTCCGATGTACTAGATAAGGAAATCTGGAGTGCTTTTTCCTTATGCACGCATTCTTGAGCATCTAGTGAGAGGCAGTAGTGAAAATAACGAGTGCTAGCACCTTGCAGAAATGAAGAGGTGGTAGCACTCAGACTTGCGTCACATTGGTGAGCGTGACCTCATAAATGTGTCCTAATCAATGTGGCGAGCGCAGTAACTCTTGCCATCGGGCCCCACTTCAAAATGTTGGCATGGGATATGCAACTTATCGAATGAACCATCCCCAAAATGGGCCCGGTAGGCGAGGGCAAGCAGGACGCGAATATTGGTATCGCTATTAGATTTAATGCCAAAGGCGCGCGCCATTCGAGAGACGGTATTTTCAATGACTTTTTCCGAGTGTGCCGTTTCGCGGGCAATGGCTGAATTGGAGAGGCCGTCGCAAAGGTGAGTTGCTACGAGGTGCTCGAAGGGCGTGAGCTCGCGTGCCAAAATTCGAATATCCAAGAATCTCTCCATTCAAAGGACTTACTCCTCTTAGTATCCACTACAAATAAATATTGCGCCTATATTGAACTTTGGAGAGAGTGGCTAGACTCTCGCACATGAGTGATATCCCGGAAATCTCGCATATCCGAAGTGAAAATCGCGGGGGAGTCTTAATACTCACGCTCGATCGCATCGAGAAGAAGAATGCAATCACCTCACAGATGTATCGCGATTTAACCGCCTCCCTTAATTCTGCGGCAGGGGACTTTGGCATACGAGCAGTCATCATCGCCGGTGCCTCAGGAATATTTACCGCCGGCAACGACATCTTTGACTTCCTCAACGCACCTGCTCAAGATGAGAGCGCCCCTGGATTCCAATTTCTTGCCGCGCTTCATGAATTTCCTAAACCGCTCATTGCTGCCGTTGAAGGCAACGCCGTTGGCATCGGAACCACGCTGCTTCTCCACTGCGACATGGTTTACGCATCACTCTCTGCAAAATTCCAAATGCCATTTGTCAGTTTGGGGTTAGTACCAGAAGCTGGTTCCAGCGTGCTCTTCCCTCGACTGGCCGGTCATGCCCGCGCGAGTGAAATTCTTTTAACAGGCAGAAGCTTTGGAGCACAAGAGGCTCTTGATATTGGATTAATCAATCAAATTACGGATACCCCGCTTGCGACTGCAGTTGAGGTAGCGACCATAATCTCAGAGCAGCCACCAACGTCAGTTATCAACACCAAGGCACTGCTCAAGAGTAAAGATCACATGGCTATTACACAGGTAATGGCTGCCGAAGGCGAGCTCTTTAGAATTGCACTTGAATCAGATGAAGCGCAGAGTGCCTTCATGAAGTTTATGGAGAAACGGAAAGGCTGACCATGTCACTTGCTGGAAAGAGAATCTTTATCACAGGTGGATCGCGTGGCATTGGCCTTGCAATCGCTCTTCGAGCGGCCGCAGATGGAGCGCACGTTGCGATTGCGGCAAAGACATCCGATCCACACCCAACTCTTCCGGGCACTATTCATACCGCAGCAGCAGCTATCGATGCCGCCGGCGGGCACTCACTTCCGATTCAATGCGATATTCGCAATGATGATGAGATCGCTGATGCAATCCTGCTCGCCTCCACCGAATTTGGCGGCCTAGACATTCTCATTAACAATGCAAGCGCCATCAATTTAACGTCCACTGAGAAAACTCCAGCTAAGCGATTTGATCTGATGTTTGATGTCAATGTTCGCGGTACATTCTTGACCTCTCAAGCGGCGATTCCACATCTGCGCGAGAGCGCCAAAGCGGGTCGCAATCCACATATCTTGACGCTCTCACCGCCTTTAACAATGAAATCTAAATGGTTTAAAAACCACCTCGCCTACACAATGTCGAAATATGGCATGAGCATGTGCGTGCTCGGTCTTGCCGATGAACTCAAACGCGATGGAATTGCGGTCAACGCTCTCTGGCCCCGAACCGCTATAGATACTGCGGCGCTTGCGATGATTCCAGGCGTAGATACTGATTTCTGTCGGAAGCCGGAGATTATTTCTGATGCCGCCTACGCGATTCTCACCAAGCCGAGCGCCGAAACAACCGGCAATTTCTTTATAGACGACGAGGTATTAGCAGGCGAAGGAGTTACTGATCTAGATAAATATTCAGTCGTTCCAGGGACGAAAGAGTTCTTGCTCGATTTCTTTATCGATTAAGAAATCGATTAAATCTGAATTTCTACGTGCTGATGTTCGGTTTCAGCGATTCCGGATGAGTATTTCTCCTCGTACTTTCCAAATTTCCAAATTAGGACAGAGCCAATCCAGGTGACGACGAACGAAGCAACGATGAAATAGCCGACTTTGCTTAGTTGAATGCTGGCGATAAAGGTAAAGGGTTGATACTTGCCAATATTTGTCTTATCCGCCAACACTCCGACAAGTTCAATTGTTCCAATGAAGAGCGCTACGAAGATGGAGATTCCGGTTGTCGTGAGGTTGTAGTAAATCTTGCGAAGGGGAGAGGTGAAGGCCCAGGAATAGGCCTTGGTCATAAAAATGCCGTCGAGGGAATCCATCATGGACATTCCAGCTGCAAAAATGATCGGCAAAGCAATAATGGCGAGCGGCGGCAGGGTTCCACCTACAGTGCCAATTGCAGCGGTTGCAGATAAACCAAGTAGTCCAACCTCAGTTGCGGTATCAAACCCTAGACCGAAGAGCACGCCGATTGGATAGAGCTGCCAAGAATGATCAAATCCTTTTTTGAAAAAACCACGAAAAATTCGATTCATTAATCCGCGCTCATTGAGAAGTTGTTGCAAATGTTCATGACTAAATTGACCGGACTTGGCCTGCTTCCAGACTCGGATAATGCCCACCAAAATTACCAAGTTGAGAATTCCAACAAGGTAGAGGAAGAAGGCAGAGACGCTTGCTCCGATAATTCCACCGGTCTTGGCATAGTTGTGCTGGAGGCGGGTTGCCGCCTTCGCTGCGAATGCGATTCCTACAGAAAGCGCTAACACAATTGTGGAGTGACCTAAGGAGAAGAAGAGACCAACGCTCATTGGCTTCTTACCTTTAGCCAGCATCAAACGAGTAGTGTCATCAATCGCAGAGATGTGATCGGCATCGAAGGCATGGCGAAGTCCAAAGGAGTAGGCAAGGGCACCGGCTCCGGCATAGACCAAAGTGTGATTGCCATCCATCAAGCTGTGGAATTGCGGCATCGAGTTGTAATGGATGAATAAGCCCCAGCCAATTACGTGGAGGGCTATTACCGTTCCTAGTACCGAAAAAAGACCAGGAAGTTCCTCGCGAGAGAAGCGTAGGTGATCTCGAAGTTTCGGCTTTAAAATCATGCGAGAACCTTATTGCAAATGATTTGCAAATGCATATTTATGGCAATATCAATTGATATGATGGCAGGGTGAAGCGCGCCCTTCTTCTGATCTCCATATCCCTCATTCCGATGAGTTCGGCCTTTGCTCATACCACCTTGGAATCTGCCAGCCCGGCAGTTGGTGCAATTATTCAAACCTGGCCATCCGATCTCTCGCTGACATTCGGTGAGCCACTCGAGCAAATAAAGGGCAAGGAACTCAATTTTGTCACGGTACATGGCGCCGATGGCAGCGATTTAGTAGCAGCGGCACCCACAATCACCAGCACAGTGATCACCGTCCCGGTTAAGGCAAATAAAGTGCCGGGTTTGGTCCTGGTGAATTATCGAGTCGTAGCTGCCGATGGTCATGTATTGGATGGTGAGTACACCTTTAATTTTCAAAGTGCCTCTGCAGCAGCCCAACCTATATCTCACAATTCTATTTCTCGGCATGGCAATAAAAACACCGCCGTGTACAGTGCCACGACGGTGTTAATAGTTATTTCGTTACTTGCGGGCATCTGGATTTACAGACGTCGCAAGCTTTAGCTCTTAGTGAATCGCAACGCCTTCACTTTCGACCAATGATTCACGTCCAATGCGAATCATCGCCAAAGCCACTAGAGCGGCAAGTAGCAAGAATCCTGCGCCGAACTTGAAAGTAGTGGCAAATCCGTGAACTTGGGCGAAGATTTGCACGTTCTTACCCATTGATCCATGCGATGCCGCAAAGGTGGTGGCGGACGAGATTGCCACTGTATTGAGGAGCGCGGCTCCGAGCGACCCACCGATTTGCTGACTGGTGTTGAGGACTGCACTTGCTACACCAGCATCATGTTCGCCGGCACCGTGTAGGCCAGTCGATGCCGAAGGAATGAAGAAGAGCGCCAGGCCGCTGCTCATGATGATGAGCGAAGGCAAAATCGCAGTTGTGTAGTGAGATGTAGGGGTAATTCGGGAGAGCAGAATTAGGCCAAGAGCAGCCGCAACTAAACCGGTGACCATCAGCGGGCGAGGGCCAACCTTAGGTAGAAGCTGAGAGGCGACGCCGGCGAAGACAATGACTCCAGCCGAGAATGGCAAGAAGGCAAAGCCAGAGCGAAGTGATGAATAGTGCAGGAAGCTTTGGAAGTAGATACTGAGGAAAAGGAACATGGCAAAGAGACCAGTTCCAACCAAAATTGCAGCAATATAGGAACCACCACGATTTCGCTCGGTAAGTACACGAAGTGGGAGTAGTGGATTCTTCACCTTTGACTCAAGAACTAGGAAAATTCCAAGCAATATTGCAGAGACGATGAAGTATTGGTAGGTCGAACGATTTCCCCAACCATGACCAGCAGCTTGGCTAAAGCCATATACCAATGAGACTAAGCCGAGAGTTGCGGTGATTGCGCCAGGAATGTCATAACTGCGATCTCCTGCTGCCTTTGATTCATGCAGATATGGAAAAGCGAGAAGTACGGCGATAATTGCGATTGGGACATTCACGCCAAGGCACCAACGCCAATTAGCGTATTCGGTGAGGGTTCCACCAAGGATTAAGCCGATGGCTGCTCCACCACCGGAAATAGCGCCGTAGACGCCAAATGCTCTTGCCCGCTCTTTTGGAAGCGTAAAAGTTACGTTAATAAGGGAGAGCGCAGCGGGTGCAAGCATCGCACCAAATGCTCCTTGAAGTGCGCGAGCACCGAAGAGCATTCCTTGAGTTGTGGCGATTCCGCCAAGTGCTGAAGCCAGTGCAAAGCCGAGCAGCCCAACGATGAAAATTTTCTTACGGCCGACAAAGTCGGCGATACGTCCACCAAGAAGAAGTAGCGAACCAAAAGCTAGTGAATATGCGGTTACGACCCATTGACGGTTTGCATCCGAGATATGTAATGCCTTCTGCGCGCTTGGCAGTGCAATATTTACGATGGAAGCATCGAGAACGACCATCAACGATGCGATTGCGATAACGAGAAGTGCGCGCCAACGATCAGGATCTTGGCCGTTCTCGTCTAATACGGCTTTGCTAGAAAATGCAGACACTAAAAGGCCCCTTATTTATTGGTGGATTGAAGGGATAACCTTCTCGTAAAACTCTCAGTTATTCCTCTCGAAAGGCCTACTTCGAGTTAAATTTTGGTTAACGAACCCTCAAATGTGCTGCGATTAACATCAAATACATGGTGATTGGGGATCTGCTTCCATCCCTCTTGGCTCCAGCCAGAGGAGGCGACCAGAATTCCATCTTCATTTTTGCGATAGAAGAGGTCGTAATACCCCGGACCTTCGCCTTCTGGAATTCGATCATTATTGTGCTCTGAAATTGTCAGGTATAGATCTGGAGTCATCAACATGGCATTGATACTTGAATATGAGCAGTGCTCTCGGATCGTATGAACTGCCTGGCGAACCCCTTCGTGCAGACCGAATTTGCGAATATAGGAGACGATTACGTAAAAATATCGCTCACTATCTGTATCTCCACGAAATTGATCAAATAAATCCTTGTCAATGAATGGGTCGAGCGACTTGGGAGGATTTATGGAGCCATTATGGATAAATACAAAATCCTCAAAAGTGAAGGGGTGGGTATTTCCCTCGCTGATATCTAAATTCAGCGTCGCCCAACGCAGGTGAAGTAACGCTCCACTGCTCTCTACTTGAGAGGTCGTCTCTGAATATTTAGAGCTCTCTTTTGCGCGCGCCGTATCAAGAGTCAGAGATTTTTTATCACCATCGAGGGTGGCATAGCCCCAACCATCGCCATGCTTTGCTGAGAGCGCCGTGAATTCGGCAAACTCTGGCCCAGCAATCTCAGTGATGGTGAGATTATTTGGAGCGACATAACCCATGAGCCGACACATAAGAAGAGTTTAGACCCGATCTTAGACTTGGGTATCGAAGAAGACGTTCTTGGTCTCGGTAAAGGCATCAAGCGCATCAGGTCCAAGTTCGCGGCCAAGTCCTGATTGCTTGTATCCGCCAAATGGCGTCCAATATCGAACCGAAGAGTTGGAGTTCACCGAGAGATTGCCCGCTTCTACCGCGCGCGAAACGCGCACAGCACGACCAATATCTCGAGACCAGATTGAGCCGGAGAGGCCATATTCAGAATCATTAGCGATTCGAATCGCATCCGCCTCATCTTCAAAGGGGAGAACGGAGACGACCGGCCCAAAAATCTCTTCGCGGTATGCGCGATCGTTGGAATCTTTCGGCGTGAGAACGGTTGGCGCAAACCAATAACCAGCACCTTCTGGTTTATTTCCTTGGAAAGCAATTGGAGAGCCGGAAGGCAGGAATTCAGAGACACGGTCGAATTGAACCTTGGAAATGAGTGGTCCCATTTCGGCGGTATCGAGCGATGGATCTTCCACGCGGAATTTTTTCACGGCACCCTCAAAAAGTTCCATAAACTTGTCGTAAGCAGAGCGCTGAATCAAAATTCGCGAACGAGCACAGCAATCTTGTCCGGCGTTATCGAAAACGGCGCCAGGCGCACCTGCGGCTGCCTTTTCAATATCAGCATCAGCGAAAATAATGTTGGCGCTCTTGCCACCGAGTTCGAGTGTTAGGCGCTTGACCTGGTCGGCGCATCCACGCATGATCTGCTTACCAACTCCAGTTGAGCCGGTGAAGACAATTTTGCGTACAAGTGGATGAGTAACGAAGCGATCTCCCACAACGCTGCCTTTGCCAGGAATCACATTGAATACGCCTTCTGGAATTCCGGCCTCGAGAGCTAGTTCTCCGAGGCGTATTGCAGTTAGGGGAGTGAGCTCTGCCGGCTTTAATACGACGGTATTTCCGGCGGCGAGTGCTGGACCAAATCCCCAACCAGCAATAGGCATTGGAAAGTTCCAAGGAACAATGATGCCGATAACCCCAAGTGGCTCTTTGAAAGTGATATCGATTCCATTGGGAACAGGAATCTGACGACCGAATAAACGTTCTGGCGCTGCGCTGTAATAGTTAAGAACATCGCGGACGTTGCCGGCTTCCCAACGAGCATTCCCAATCGTGTGGCCGGAGTTGAGCACCTCGAGCTGTGCAAGTTCCTCGTTATGAGCATCGACGATGGCGGCGAACTTACGAAGTAGCTTCGCGCGATCGCCCGGAGTTACAAGTCGCCAACTCTCAAAGGCCTTCTGTGCCTTCGCAATGGTCGCATCGGTTTCTGCAACGTCGGCGAGATGAAGTTCTTGGACTGGCTTCTCAGTAACTGGGCTAATAATTGTGTACGTCGACATGACTCTCCTGATGTAGTGGTGGAAAAACTATTTACATACGTTCAAAGCCACGGAAGCGTTCCCAGTCAGTGACTGCGCGACCAAAGGCATCGAGTTCGGTATCTGCCATGTGGGTGTAGTGGGCTTGGACATCCTCACCGAAAGTCTCAGCTACCCAGGCACTCGTTGCCCAGAGATCGCGCGCCTCTTTTAGCGAGGTTGGGACTCGTGAAGTTTCAAGAGCGTAGGCGTTTCCGGTAAAGATTGGTTCTAGCGGAAGGTTCTTCTCAATACCGTGAAGTCCGGCGGCAACCATTCCGGCAACTGCGAGATATTGATTGACATCTCCACCTGGAACTCGATTTTCTACCCGCAGGCTATGGCCTTGACCGACCAAGCGAAGTGCGCAGGTTCGGTTATCGCGCCCCCACTTAATTGCAGTAGGAGCGAATGAGCCGGCTTGGTAGCGCTTATATGAATTGATATTCGGCGCAAAGAGAAGTGAGAGTTCGCGCATATGAGCCTGCTGTCCTGCGAGATAGGCGCGTCCGAGTTCGGACATGCCATCGCCAGCATCTCCCGCCATGATGGCGTTATCGTTCTTGTCGCGGAAGGAGAGGTGAATATGGCAACTATTTCCTTCGCGCTCATTGAACTTCGCCATAAATGTCAGAGCGACGCCTTGTTGTGAGGCAATCTCCTTTGCGCCCATCTTGTAAATCGAATGGTTATCGCAGGTGCGGAGCGCATCTTCATAACGAAATGCGATTTCGTGCTGTCCGAAGTTGCATTCCCCTTTTGCAGATTCCACGATGAGATCAGCACCGTGCATACCAAGACGTATCGCACGCAACAATTTCTCTACGCGGGCAGTACCGGTGAGGGAGTAGTCGACGTTGTATTGGTTGGCTGGAGTTAAATCCTTGTAGCCCATATTCCAGGCTTCTTCGTAGGTATTGTTAAAGACTATAAATTCGAGTTCGGTGCCGCAGAGCGCAACCATTCCCGCTTTATCGAGGCGATCGAGTTGCGTCTTAAGGATCGTGCGCGGAGAAACTGAGATGCCTTTGTGATGGTGATCGACTAAGTCCGCGACGACCATGGCGGTTCCTTCGTGCCATGGCAGATAGCGAAGCGAGGAGAGATCTGGCGCCATTCCCATATCGGCATAACCGGTCTCCCAAGAGGAGACTTCATAACCTTGCACGGTATTCATATCGATGTCGACCGCGAGCAGGTAGTTGCAGCCCTCGGTTCCGTTCTTGAGGGTGTCGGCAAGGAAGAAAGGCGCATGGATTCGCTTGCCCTGTAGGCGTCCCTGCATATCGGTGGCGCCGACGACAACGGTATCGATTTGGCCGTCGGCAATCTTTATGCGAAGTTCTTCAAGGCTTAGGGGCACGAGTCCTCCAGGATTTGCGGCTGCCTTCCGGCGAGCCTGGGCTATACGGGCAGATTAGCCGCTCTCAGGCGTGCGAGCAACGATTGGCGAGCGTCAAAAATCCGATAAATTTCATGTTAAATCTGCTCATTAACGCTTCCCATTTAGTGAGGCGACCGTCACACTTTGCTTTAACTTCTAGAAAGGTGGATTTTCTTCGATGTCGCACACACAATCTGATGACGAGGCTCGCCTAGCCGAGCTGGGTTATAAGCAAGAGTTAAAGCGAAGCTGGTCTGGTTTCTCAAACTTCGCAATTTCATTTTCGATTATCTCTATCTTGGCTGGTTGCTTCACAACCTTTGCTCAGGCCTGGAATTTCGGTGGTCCTTTTGCAATTACAGTCGGATGGCCGCTAATTGCAGGTTTGATCCTCATTATTGGTTTTTCCATGTCCGAACTCGCATCAGCATTTCCCACATCAGGCGGTATTTATTGGTGGGCGGCAAAACTCGGTGGAGCGAAGGCTGGTTTTTATACTGGCTGGCTCAACCTTATTGGCCTAATTTCCGTCACCGCCTCGGTGGGCTACGGCGTCACTTTCTATATAAATACTCTTCTGAGCTTCTATAGCAAGAGCTGGGCTGGATCTTTCGGTGGCGATTACATCAAGCAACAATTTGTTCTCTTTCTGATTGTGATTGCGATAGTTACGTTGATCAACCTTTACGGACATCACCTTCTAGCACTTATTAACAACGTTTCAGTATGGTGGCACGTATTCGGTAGCGCGGTTGTCGTAGCAATTCTTCTCGTCGCTCCAAAGCACCACACTTCAGCGAGTTTCTTCTTTAAGCACAATAACAACTCTGGCTTCGGCAATGGCTCATATTGGTACTTCATCTTGCCATTGGGATTCTTGCTGACGCAGTACACCATCACCGGTTTTGATGCTTCGGCTCACCTCTCAGAAGAGACACACAATGCTCACATCACCTCTGCAAAGGGAATCTGGAAGTCAATCTTCTACTCCGCAATCGGTGGCTATATCCTGCTGCTCTCGTTCCTTTGGGCCGCTACGAAATTTGATCTCATTAACTCCGCCGATCCAAAGGTCAACCCATTTGGCCAAGGTAGTCCGATTGCTATCTTCTATAGCGCTCTTGGTGGCGACGGCGGCCTCTTTAAGCTAATTATTTTGATTACTACTCTCGGCCAGCTCTTCTGCGTAACAGCCTGTCTCACATCCTGCTCACGCATGATGTTTGCATTCTCTCGCGATGGAGCGCTGCCAAAGAGTAATTTGTGGCGCAAGGTCAACAAGGCCGGCACGCCTGTAAATGCAGTAATCATGTCAGCGGTGCTTGGTGTAATTCTTACTTTGCCAGCGCTATATAAGAGCTCTGCCGGAGTTCCAACCGCTTTCTATGCCGTTGTATCGGTTTGCGTGATCTCACTCTATCTCGCATTTATGATTCCGATCTATCTGCGCTGGAAGGCGGGGGATTCATTTAAGGCGGGCGCTTGGACGCTTGGAAAGAAATACAAGTGGATGAATGCAGTGGCAGTACTTGAAATCGTTGTAATCTCGATCTATTTCATCATGCCGCTTTATCCGTCAGCAGTTCCATTTAGCAAAAGCTTCAACTGGACGTCGGTTAATTATGCACCTCTAGTAACTGGTGGCGCGCTAATTCTTCTCTGGATTTGGTGGCACCTCTCAGTCAAGAAGTGGTTTAAGGGACCAATTAAAACAGTTGAATAAAAACAAAATGTAATCGAAGTGAAAATGGGGACCATCTATATGGTCCCCATTTTTTTGTTAGAAATGTTTAAGAAAGGACTGAGAGGCCCCATGCTTGAACTATTGGTTTCCATGTAGATATAAGCGAAGCTTCGGCGGCTGCTACTTCAGCTTCCACACTTCTCTTGCCAGATTCTAGGAAGGCGTTATCTGCGTGCTCTTCCCAGGTATGGATTATTGAGGCGTCAATTTCTGGGTGGAATTGAACTGCATATTGATTCTTTCCAATTCGATAGATCTGATTCTCGCAGGCCTCACTGCTAGCCAAGAGTGTGGCTCCGGTGGGAAGTTTGGCGACCATATCTTCGTGCCATTGTGCAACCGGCACCGAAGTTGCAAGTGTGAAAATTTCGTCAGGGCTTGAAGTCGGTGATACTTCGTAAATTCCGATTTCAGATTGAGTAGCACGAACCACTTCACCACCAGCTGCAGCGGCTAGGAGTTGAGCGCCAAGACAAATGGCAAAGATTGGAACTCCGCGATTTACTGCATCCAGTAACATCGCTCGTTCATTAGGAAGCCAAGGTGCGATGTGATCATCGAGCGCACCCATATGTCCACCAAGTGGCATTACTGCGGAGATATGTGGTGGAACGAATGTAGGAACCGCTTCACCGTCATATGCGCGCAAAATTTCAATATCAAATCCAATTTCGATCAACCAACGGCCCACTAAATGCGGGGGATCGGTAGGGTCGTTTTGAATTGCGAGCACAGTTGGTTTCATAGTGGTTAATTATGAGGGTTTTTGAACTTTTTTGAAAAAAAGTCCAATTCGCCACACGCAAATTCTCGTAGAAATGCTTTAATTCAAGCGCTCTGATACCTTGGCGTTCATTATGAATTCGGAAAATGAAAAACTAGAAAAGCAAGCCTATAGAAAACTTCCTACCAATAGCCTTCCTGTATCACGCGAGCGTGTGGCAGAACTTATGGCAGAAGAGTGGAAGCGATTTACTCGTGATACCGCCGGCTCTGGCGTCGAGTTTGATGTCGCAAAAGAGAGCGTTCCGCTCGGAGTTACCTCTAGTTTTCAACACTGGGATCCATATCCAATCAGCATTGTTTCGGCGCAAGGCGCGTATATGACTGATGTGGATGGTCGCAAACTTCTCGACCTTTCGATGGGCTTTGGTGCCATGCTTGCTGGCCACCTCAATCCTGAGGTCGTAAAAGAGATTCACAAAGCAACTGATGAGGGAATGCTCTTTGTAACCCCTTCACCAATTTCACGCGATGCAGCAGAACGCATCTGTCGCCGTTTTGATATCGACCAAGTGCGCTTTGCTAACTCTGGCACCGAGGCTGATATGTACGCGGTTCGTTTAGCCAAGGCTTACACCGGCAAAGAGGGCATCGTGAAGATGGAAGGCGGCTATCACGGCTCGTATGATCCGATGGCAGTCTCTGCCAAGCCTTCATTGGCAGAAGCCGGTCCGGCCGATAACCCCATTCCAGTCATTGCGCCCGGTACTCACCCTGGTTTGATTTTCGTTATACCTTTTAATGATTTGGATGCGGTGAAGCGACTCTTTGCTGAAAAGGCCACTGAGATCGCTTGCCTGATTGTGGAACCAGTGCTTGAGAACTTGGGAATTGTGCTTCCAGATGCTGGATATCTGCAGGGTCTTCGTGACCTATGTGATGAATACAAAGTCATTCTCATCTTTGATGAGGTTAAGACCGGACTTACTGCTGGACCTCGCGGCGCCGGAAATCGTATTGGCGTGAAACCTGATCTCGTCACTCTTGCTAAATCAATCGGCGGTGGACTTCCACTTGCAGCGTTTGGTGGAAAGAAAGAGTTGATGGATGCCGTGACCGATGGGCGAATGGCGCACTTTGGTACTTTCAACGGCAATCCTCTTGCGATGGCTGGCGTGCGAGCAATCGACACAATTTGTACCCCAGAAGCACTCGCTCACGCCGAGGCTCTGAATTACCAAGCACTTGATCGCATCACAGAAATCATCGCCGAATTCCAATTACCTGCTCAAACAGTTGGTATGGGTGTCAAGGGTTGTATTACTTGGGCAACTGAGCCGGTGCGAAACTATCGCGACTATAAAGCTACCGATTTCGAAGTGGCAGAGCTTTCTTGGCTCTGGTCGCTCAACCGCGGAATCATTACGCCTCCGGGGCTAGATGAGCAATGGCTCATCAGTCTTGCGCATGGTCAAGCCGAGATAGATAAATTGGTGGAAGACTTCCGCGAACTTGCGCAGGCTCTTCGCGCTTAATTACTTAAGTTTTGTTCCCAGCAAAGAGTTAAGCGCAAAGTAAACCGCACTGGTCGTCCATGACGGCTCTTGCGGTTTTGCTAAGTTATTTAGCCCTTCACTGCTGAGATACTTCTTGAGTGTGGCCGGAATTTTCCCGTTGCTCTTTGGATTTCCCAAATCTAGCCAGCGCCAATTGGATCGTGCATCGACAATCAATACCAAATCTGGATGTGTGATGTCGTAAGTATCTGGCTTCCCAGTCAACCAATCCTTGGGGAGAGCTTTACTGTCGCTAGCTTTATATGGGGTCTTCACGCCGGGTGCGCCGAAATAGTTCCAGAGTGCTGCCAGATCTTTCTCTGTTCCGGAAGCAACGGTCCAGGAGGAATCGTTAAAGAGAGCTTGATAGGCATGAAGGCGCGCGGCGGTATCGCGACCGGCGTCGACTGAAATTTCTAGCACCTTAATCTTTGAATCAAGCTTGGCTTTGAGTACGGCATCACCAATATCGCGCATATTGGCAGTTGTCATAGGGCAGATCTCATGGCAAGAGGTGAGGAAGTTCGTGATGACAATGGTCTTACCTTTGAGCGAACCAAGCGAAACATTTTTATTATTTGCATCAAACAATGGCAGGGCCAGAATGTTCTCAGGAATCTTGGTTGTTAAAAATGTGCCACCACCGGATGAGGCGCCATTAGTCGGTGCTTTCATGGCGGCATTTACCAAATTGGGTGTCAGGATTAGCGAGGCCAATATTGGAAGTACAAGTAACTTACGATTCATAATCCCATGTTAGAGCAGATGCGGTCTATTCCAAAGAGATTAGGTCGAGATATTGCTCGCCCCATAAATCTTCATCACCATCGGGCAATAAGAGAACTCGATCAGGCTTTAATGCGCGAACCGCGCCTTCATCGTGGCTTACTAGAACCACCGCTCCTTGATACTCGCCTAGGGCGGCGAGTATTTCTTCTCGAGAAGCTGGGTCCAAGTTGTTTGTTGGCTCATCCAAGAGCAGCACATTTGCGGATCCCACAACCAGCGTGGCCAATGCAAGACGGGTTCGCTCGCCACCGCTGAGAACATTGACCGGTTTATGAACATCATCGCCAACAAAGAGGAATGAACCGAGAACTTGGCGGGCTTGAGGTTCGCCAATTTTTTCACCAGAGGCAAGCATGTTCTCTAGAACAGTCCGATCAAAATCGAGCGACTCATGTTCCTGGGTGTAATAACCGATTTTTAACCCATGTCCAGGTTGGATTTCACCAGTATCAGATTGATTGGTGCCGCCCAGGATGCTTAAGAGGGTGGTCTTGCCCGCACCATTAAGGCCAAGTACAACCACGCGAGAAGAGCGATCGATTGCTAAGTTAACATCGGTAAAGATTTCTAGTGAACCATAGGATTTAGATAAACCTTCGGCCATCAGCGGAGTTTTGCCACAAGGCGCAGGAGTAGGAAAGCGAAGTTTCGCGACCTTGTCGCTTCGGCGAACTTCCTCAAGCCCCGATACAAGTGCTTCGGCGCGGCGCAACATACCTTGTGCTGCCTTCGCCTTGGATGCCTTGGCGCGCATCTTCTCGCCCTGCTTGGCCAGAATTTCAGCCTTCTTCTCGGCGTTGGCACGTTCTTTCTTGCGGCGATGTTCATCCTGTTCGCGCTGCAAGAGATATTTCTTCCAGCCGAGATTATAGACATCGATAACATTTCGATTTGCATCGATATAGAAAACTTTGTTGACGACCTCTTCAATTAAGGCCACATCGTGAGAGATAACGACTAGTCCACCAGGATATTTCGCCAGATAATCTCGAAGCCAGTTAATGGAGTCGGCATCTAGGTGGTTAGTAGGTTCATCGAGCAAGAGCGTTTCAGAACCGCTGAAGAGGAGTCGAGCGAGTTCAACACGACGGCGCTGACCGCCAGAGAGGACTCCGATTGGCTCATCAAAGATTCGCTCTGGCAGACCTAGGTTGGTAGCGATGGCTTCGGCTTCGGATGATGCGGCATATCCGCCGGCGGCGTTAAATTCAGTATCGACTCTGGAGTATCGCTCAAGGGCTGCTTCGAGTTCATCTGGTCCGGCAGTTGCCATCTCTTCTTCAACTTTGCGCATTCGGCTAACAATCTGATCCAAGCCACGAGCAGAGAGAATGCGGTTGATGACTGTCTCATCTTGATCACCAGTGCGTGGGTCTTGGGGGAGATAACCAATAGTTCCGGTGCGAGTTACTTGGCCACCAGCAGGTAGGTTTTCACCAGCAAGTACTTTGGCCAGAGTTGATTTACCAGCGCCATTGCGCCCCACAAAGCCGATTCGATCCCCGCGGTTGATGCGAACTGTCACATCTTTAACGAGAAGCCTTGCTCCTGCTCGGAGTTCAACGCTTTGAGTGGCAATCACTGGCTAATTCTCCCACGGTATCGAAGGAGTTATTACCAATCAGAAGGCTCGAATAGGCCTTACCGAGGCGGGTGCAGGTGTTGTTCCGTTGTATTGGTTTCCATTTGCGAAATTTTGATCGCGGGCCCAACCGCCTGAGGAGACATATGCAAATGAGGAAGACCAGTAATAAGCATATGAGGAAAAGACGCCGACCAATGTGAATCCGTCATTGTAGGTCTGGCTATAACTGTACATAGCAGCTAGTTCCGCTTGAGAAGGCATGAACCAATCACTCTTGCCGCCGCCAGAATATGCAGCAGCAGCGCCAGCGGCGTAATTGTTAGTCGACGCGTCATAGGCGCCTTGCATGTGAACAATCGCTGCTGTATTCGCAAATCCAGTTCCAATATTTACACCGGTTGCATCTGAACCGTTGTAACTGGTTATGCCACCACTCTGATATGCGGGCACAGCCCAAATGATTGTTGGATCGATCGCGCCACCCGACCAAGTTCTTGGTGCCTGCTCTAAGTAGTGACAATTCGGAGAACATGCAGCTCCGGTTTCGGCAAAGCTTGCGGCCGAGTAATAGAAGACAACTCCGCCACCTGGGCCAATATTGCCAACAGCGCAGGCAAGAGTTGTGGCACATGGAATGGCCGAACTCTGAAGTGACAATTTTGCAACGTTCTTGCTTGGAGCCACTGGGCTAGTGAAGGTAAGAGTAAATGAGCTGGAAGAGTTGGTCACCACACTCATTCCACTGATTGCCGGCCCGAGTCCATAAACCCCATTGTTATCATCAACGATTGCATCTGTGGACGTAGAGTTAAAGAGCGCAAGTGCTGAAGTACCGGTATCTGAATAGGCGTTAAATGTAAACGCACTGCCATTACAACCGGCCGGAATATTAGAAACTGTAATAGCGGAGAAAAAGTAAGTACCGCCACCGGAGGCGTTAGCAAAGGAGACCGATGGCGAGACAGTTAATGGGGTTGCGCCAGAGCACGAAGTGAATCGTTGAGTACCTTGACCAAACTCAAGCTGACCAGAAGTGTTGATAGAGATATTGCCCGCAAAAGTATTTTGGAAGAGTGCAAAGGTCAGTACCAAGCTTGCAGCAGCCAAGGCGGCGATAAAACCGCGCCTTGGTTTACGGTCTTCGAGAACTTCTAAGTCGGGATCATCCCAATAGGCCGCTTCCTCTGGCTCGCCAGGCGAGGATCGAAAGTTGGCCTTCATCCTTAGAGTTTATCAGCCGGCGAGGGTGCCACCAAAGATCTGCCAAGCGAGAGCAGTTTTCGCAACGAGGCTGAGAACGATGTAGGCGCGTTCACCCTTGAGGTAATTGCTCCAGTTTCCTTGCGCCTTGTATTGCTTGTATTGAACCCAAGCGAAGCAATTGAAGAAAATGAAAAGTGAAATCACGATTCCGTAGACGAATCCTGGGGGAGCGACGTGTGGGTTTGCCTTTGGCCCAATAACTAAAAAGATAATAATTAGCCACGGAACTGCGCCGGCGATACATCCGAAAATGAACGGAAGCCATTGACCATCGCCAGGATTGGCATATTTTTCTTGTAGCCAGCCAAAGAGAATCATCGAGGCATTCACCGCGAAGATGGCGATGATGGCTGCGACATCAGAGACGCCACAAAGCTGAGCGATGAGAATGATCATGATGGAGGAGCTGATTGAGTACTCGACCCAACGGAAAATATTTCTATTTTTCATCAGCGATGCGCTGTAACGATCGAAATATTTGGGAGAGGCGACGAGAAAATGGAAGAAGGCGGAGAGCGCCAAAAAGAGTGCAACAACTTTGGCCACTGGTGTGTTGAGCAGAAGCACCGGAGCTGCAAGAGGAGTACCAGGAGCGCCCTTCATGTATGTGGCGTAAATGGGAAGTGAAAAGGAGTTTGCCAATGAGAGGACGGCGCACATTGAGACCAGGTGAAGGACTCCTGCGATGATGTTGAAACGACGAAGCGGCTTGATATCAGCTATTGTTATTGAACTCATGGCTCAATTTTAGCGTGGATGTGCGGCAAACCAATCGCGAGCCTTGGCCAATATCTGTGTTTCCGTCATGGCTTCCAAATTTTCATCCAATGCATCCACGACCTTTTTTGCGAGATCTGCATGTTTGCGTTCGAGATATTGAATGAAATGAAGCATTGCACTTGACTTTCCATCTCCGTGACCGATGATAAGTATCTCTGAAGCTCCTGAAAGGGCCTTGGCGATATCTCCAAAATAGGCAGGCTCGCCGGCACCCTCACCGCGTCCATGACCCTCTGGATCGTTTCGGTGATGATGTTCATTAGGAGAGGCTGGTGCAAAGATCTTCTCGGGAGCAGCGCCTTTAGCCGTGCCAGTAGCCCAGACTCGCGCTTCGCGCTTAGTGATTGTTACTACGACGAATTTCTCGGAAATATCCATTTTTCTCTCCTTTGGCTTTCTGGTTTTAATTTAGACCTAAATTCCTTTTTCGGATAGATGAAAACTGGGTGCAGGCACTCAATGCATGCGTGTCTAAATCGACCTATAGACCCATGTGGCTGGGAGACTTAAGGTATGAATTTTGAGACATCAATCGTAAAGTCGCTCAACCATTGGGGAGCCAGCCATGTTGGGCTCGTTAAATTCGTTGCCAATGACTTCGTCTATTTAGCTCTTCTCATCGGGGTTTTGACTTTCCTCTACATCGAGTACAAGGTTGCCGTTAAGCCATTGTTCTCACCTTTCAACATTCGTAAACTCATTGCAGATGGTGCCCTTTGGCTAGCCTTACCAATGGTTACCGCAGTAGTCATCTCTGAAATTCTCTCCAAAGCAATTGATCGCGCACGCCCTTTCGTGGCCCACCCATCAGAGATCAAGGCTTTATTCCCACACTCCCTAGATGGCGGATTTCCATCGCATCATATGGTTTTCACCGTTGCCCTGGCGGTATGTGTAATCGAGATGCATGATCGTGCGGGTTGGGTGGTTGTTGCTATGGCTGTCTTGTCTGGAATTGCTCGAGTCATGGCGGGTATTCACTATCCAAGTGACATCATCGTGGGAATTCTCATCGGCGCAGTTATCCCGCCAATTACCGCAAAGATCTTGAATAAGTTTCGCTTCAAGCGACTTTAAAATTCACGAATCGGAAGTACGTTGTCGTACTGCCCTGAGGTGGATGATCCGAGCGTATTGTTCTTGAGGTCCTGTCCCTCACTTGAGGCTTGAACTAAATAGCGCGTAAATGCCTTATTGGTGTTTGATACATATTCGGTAGAGCTCCAGTAGACCGAGTTAACTTTAAAGGCGTCATTTCCGCTGGCATTCGCGCCTGGTACTGTGAGCTTCTGGACAGTTGTCACACTAGAGACTGGAACTGTGAATGAGACGGTAAAGGAGGAAGTGGAGTTCGTGACAATGCTTAGTCCCGTAACAGAAGAAGAGATAACAAAGACTCCATTGTTATCTAAAACGACAATATCTGTGGAGCTCACGCCAAAGAGTGCCAACGGATTATTGCTTGAGGAGTCATAGGCGTTGATGATGAGATCTTTTCCATAGCATTCACTAGGAACGCCTGAAATTGACACGGAACCAAACATTTGTGTTCCACTATTCGCGGAGTTGCTAAAAGAGGATTTCGGAGTAACGATTAAATTGTTTGTACCCGCACATGACGGGGCAGCGGTTTGCCCTTGTCCGAATTGAACGGTACCCGAGGTATTGATAGTGAGATTGCCCGCAAGAGTGCTCTTCACAAAGAGCGAACCGAGTAACAAAAAGGCCCCCGATTTCTCGAGGGCCTTTAGCGATACGGTGACGATATTTTAGAGATCGTAATAAAGCTCGAACTCTGCTGGATGTGGGCGCAAACGAACA
>CAILWW010000084.1 GCA_903838035.1 uncultured Actinomycetes bacterium
CGATCGCTCCGAGCGCATCCGTACCTATAACTTTCCAGAAAATCGCTTGAGCGATCACCGCGTTAACTTTAAATCCAATAACTTGGATGCCGTTCTCAATGGCGAACTCGATCCCTGCATTGACGCCTTACTAGAGGCAGATAAGGCAGAGAAGTTGGCCTCAGGTGAGCATTAAAGAATTACTCATCTCTGGCAAAGCGCGGCTAGCCGAGAAGAATATTGGCCCGGTCGATGCCGAAATGATTTTGGCGCACCTGCTAGGTATCAATCGAATGGAGCTCCACGCTCGCGTCATTGAGAAGAGCGGTGAGGAACTAGAAATAATCACTGAGCAATTTGATCAAGCAATTGCCGATCGAATATCTGGAACTCCTACTCAATACATTGTCGGCGAAGCGGCCTTTAGATATTTGGAGTACGACGTAGGTCCGGGCGTACTTATTCCACGGCCAGAAACCGAGATTCTGGTCGATGAGGTCCTCCACCATATTGCGGGCCTACCAGATCCCATCTCTGTTGTTGATCTTGGATCTGGTAGCGGCGCGATTGCAATCGCCATCGCCTCAGAGACTGCAGGTAAGAAGAACGTCCATGTCGTAGCGGTAGAAAAATCGGTAGAGGCAGCACATTGGCTCAACCTCAATATTGCTAAACATGATGTGAATGTTCGCGTGGTCATTGAGGATGCCGCCACCGCGTTGATCGGCGTGAAGTGTGACATCGTGACTGCCAATCCGCCATATGTACCGAATGAACAAGACTTACCACTCGAATTAAAGGCCGAACCAAAGATCGCACTCTTTGGCGGTCCTGCCGATGGCATGCATATGCCCAATGTGTTTATCCAAGCGGCTTCCCGGCTATTAAAGCCAGGTGGCTTCTTTGCCATCGAACATAATGAAGTTCAGGGCCCGGCGATTGCGGCGGCACTATCAATCGGCTTTGAAAATATCCGTCTGCACAAGGACCTAACAGGGCGCCCTCGCTTCACAACTGCGATTAAGAAGTTATAACAGACCCATCTTGCCAGCCGCATCGCGCAATTGGTCACGTGCATCAGGGTGGGCTGCATAGTCAATGATGTTGCGTGCTTGTTCTGCCTGAGAGTGACCAAAGCAGGCAGCAATACCCCGTTCGGTGACGACATAAGAGTGCTGGAACGAGGTCACGGCATCACTAATCAGCGGAACGATGGTGGAGCTATTGCTCTTCTCGTGCCACGATGGGAGAGCCATAAATGACCGTCCACCACGAGAGTGAAGCGCTCCGACAATAAAGTCGGTGGAACCACCAAAGCCGGAATAAATTCGCCCGCGAACTCGGGAAGCATTTGCTTGGTCGTAGAGGTCGACTTGTAAAGCTGCATTCACCGAAGTCATCCGCGCTTGCTTTGCAATTTGGCTGGGATCGTTGGTCTTCTCGGTACGAAGCATGCGTACTCGACGATTGAGATTGAGCCATTGATATAACTCAGTTGAGCCAAAGACAAACGAAGCCGTGATCGGGATCTCCTCATCGAGCGCGCCGGCTTTATGAAGATTGAGTACGCCATCGCTAAACATCTCGGTCCATACCCGAAGGCCTGTGCGAACTTTTAAGAGTTCGAGAACTGCGTCCGGCACCGCGCCGATTCCCATCTGTAAAGTCGATCCATCACGGACATGTTCGGCGATGAGTTCGCCAATAGTGCGCGCAGTATCCGGCAAGGCAATCGGATTATGAGTGGCAAGTTCTTCATCGACCTCGACCAAGAAATCAATCTCATTCTCATAAATTTGTGAGTCGCCGTATGTATAGGGCATATTCGAATTTGCTTGGGCAATCACGATTCCACCATGCTCACGCACTGCTTCAATGGCAGCGGGAAGAATATTCACCTCAGTGCCCAATGAGACAGTATCGAAGCGGGGGAGTGAAGTGTGAAGTAGGACCACGTCCGGAATTAGATAATCGCGAATCAATACTGGCAAGAGGCTCAGCCGAGATGGCACATAATTTAATCGAGTCGATCCGCGCATACCGGCGCCGATAAATGCACTCTCGTACGTGACGCCACTTCGATTAGGAATTCCTGGTTGGGCATTGAGCATATGCAATACATATTCGGGTAGTGCTTTATCTAGCGCAGTAAGCAGAGCCGTTGGCGTGGAGAAGTTTCCAGAAGCAAGTACCCTCGGATTTTTTGGAAGCCCAGCAAGGACCGTTTGGAGTTGATTGATATCAATTCTTCTCATGAGTTCATTCTTGCATTCTCTTCAAAGACCTAACACCGATTCGTGAGTGCCATCCCTCTTGCCCAACGTATGGTCAAAGTACGAGTACTGCAAGTAGTACGACATCTGGTACAAAAGGATGGTAGCCTCGCATCAGCCCTAAGGAGCAAAAATGAATCTCAGTGCATCCAAAGTAGATGCGCTCATTGATTCCATCCTACAAAACCCCGAGAGCGGTATCGGTAAGCCGGAGCAACTCCGACATCAGAACCTTACCCTTTGGTCCAGGAGAATCTCCGTGAGAGATCGATTGATTTACCAATTCACGGACGATGAAATCTACATAATTCAGCTAATGGAACATTACAAAGGTAGATGACTTCGGCTAAGTTGATAGGCTCAAGGCGTGGAGAATGAATACCTAGGAACGGCCCAGCTCTCGCCGCTGGCTGCAATCTGGAAGAACGCAAAAGATTTTCCTAAAGCGCTCTCGCTGAGCGCGGCCACCTCTGGCCTCATCATTGTTTTAGTCGCTATCTTTGGAACCGCGCCAATAGTTTTGCAGGCTGCAGCTGCTGGCCATCTCACTGAGAGCCAAACCTCATCCTGGTTTTTCGCAATGTTGGTCGGCTCGGGCTTGTATGGCGTTTATATGTCACTTCGCTTACGCATGCCAACAACTGGAGCTTGGTGCACACCATCTACTGCGCTGCTCGTTACCGCACTGGCCAACCACAAACTCACTGATGCAGTTGGCGCCTACATTATTGCTTCAATATTGATAATTCTCATTGGATCCTTCGGATTGCTAGCGAAGATCCTGGCTGCCGTTCCAAGGCCAGTGACTATGGCAATGCTCGGTGGAATTCTCTTTACCTTTGGTGTAAATATTTTCCCTGCTATTTCCAAGGAACCGCTGGTCGTACTAGTCATGATTGTCACCTTCTTCATGGGCAGACGCTTTCGAATGCGCGCTCCCATTGTCTTGAGCTTTGCTCTCGGTCTGATAGTCGCAGCGATTTCAGGTCGAGCCCATCAACCACACCTCCATATTCGCTTTGCCTCCCTCGTTTGGGTAAACCCAACATTTTCGCTAAGCGCTCTAGTGACGCTGGCGATCCCGCTCTTGCTGCTGATTCTCACCAGTCAATATGCGCCAGGAATGGCAGTAATGACCGCCAATGAATATAAAGCTCCGGTCAACAAGGCGTTAGTCACAGGTGGAATAATTTCACTGATATCAGCACCCCTGCTTAACGCCGGAAACAATAGCGCCGCAATCAGTGCAGCAATTGGCGCAACCCCGCAAGCAGAGCCAGATATCACTCGTCGATACACCGCCTCAACCATCTCCGGATTCATTTATATTGCCGTGGGCATACTAGGAACTACATATCTTGGATTACTTAGCTCAATCCCAAGTGCCATGTTGGTAGCACTTGCTGGCCTTGCGCTAATGCCAGCTATAGCAAGTTCTACTCATGAAGCGCTAGTGGATCCCCAATATCGCGAAGCAGCTCTAGTTACTCTCTTAATTACCGTTTCCAATATTCACTTCTTCAAGATTGGCGCGCCATTTTGGGGGCTGGTCGGGGGAGTAGTTGTTCACCAAATCGTGGAATATCGCAATAAGAAAGAGTTGTAATTATGTTGGTCAATATTCTAAAAAGATACCTTGCTCCTTATAAACGTAGCGTTGCCTTCATCCTTCTACTGTTGCTCATCCAATCGGTCGCCAACTTGTACCTTCCCAACCTCAACGCCGATCTCATCAACAATGGTGTTGCTAAGGGAGACCTCTCCTATATCTGGAAGGTCGGCGGCATCATGCTTGGGACTTCAGCGCTGATTATGGGCGCTTCAATCTGGCTCTCTTATCTCTCTTCAAAAGTTTCGATGGCTTTTGGCCGGGATCTGCGCCAGGGAATATTCACCACCGTAGAAGGATTCTCTGCCCGCGAACTCAACCAATTTGGTGCACCTTCATTGATAACTCGAAATACCAATGATGTTCAACAAGTTCAAATGGTTCTCTTTATAGGCCTGACCATGATGGTGGCCGCACCAATTACTGGTATCGGCGCAATCATTATGGCCGCCAAAACAGATCTCAAACTCTCTAGCCTCCTCCTTGTCGCCATCCCGGTAATGTCGCTTTTGATCTGGTGGTTACTTCACCGAGTTGTGCCACTCTTTCGAGTCCTCCAGGTCAAGATCGACCGAATCAACCTAGTTCTACGTGAACAAATCGCCGGTATTCGAGTCATTCGCGCCTTCGTGAAAACGGAGTTTGAAGAAGCGCGTTTTGCCGATGTCAATCAAGATTTAATGAATAACCAACTAGCCGTGACGCGCACTTTTGCCGTCATGTTCCCAGCGCTGATGTTGATCCTCAATCTCTCTAGCGTTGCAGTCATTTGGTTTGGCGGCCACCTAATTGATTCCGGCCAGATGCAGATCGGAAATATGACGGCATTTCTCACCTACATGATGCAGATTCTCTCCAGCGTCATGATGGCGGTAATGATGTCGCTGATGATTCCTCGAGCATCGGCCAGCGCCGAACGTATTCAAGAAGTTCTCGCTACCGAATCTTCAGTTGTAGACACCACAAATCCGCAAACCCCAGCACGGCGCAGTGGCGTTGTTGAATTTCGAAACGTTGAATTCAGGTATCCGGGAGCCGAACATCCCATCCTTACCGATATTTCATTCACGGCAAAGCCAGGTGAAGTCACGGCAATAGTAGGAAGTACTGGAAGCGGAAAGACCACGCTACTTAATCTCATTCCGCGTTTCATTGATGTAACCCAAGGGGCTGTGCTTCTGGATGGAGTAGATGTCCGGGAACAATCACTCGAAGCTATATGGCACGAAATTGGCTTGGTTCCACAGCGAGCATTTCTCTTTGGCGGCACCATCGCAAGCAATCTTCGATATGGCAATCCGAACGCGAGCGATGAAGATTTGTGGCACGCACTCGAGATTGCACAAGCCAAAGGCTTTGTGGAGGAATTGGGTGAGAAGCTAGAAGCACCAGTGGCACAAGGAGGCACCAACTTCTCTGGCGGACAACGCCAACGTCTCTCGATAGCTCGGGCGCTGGTTAAGCGTTCTCATCTCTATCTGCTCGATGATAGTTTCTCGGCACTTGATTACACCACCGATGCCAAACTTCGAGAGGCGCTGGAAGCAGATGCAAAAGATGCGGCAATTATTATTGTGGCCCAACGCATCAGCACCATTCTTAACGCACAACAGATCATTGTTCTAGAAAATGGAAAAGTCGCCGGCATCGGAAGCCATCACGAACTCATGAAGAGTTGCCAGGTCTATCAAGAAATTGTCCTCTCCCAACTTAGTCCGGAGGAGGCAGCATGAGTACAACTCGTCCGGCTCCCGGAGTACGTGGCCCAATGGGTGGAATGATGGGCGGCGCTCCGGCGGCAAAGTCCAAAGACTTTAAAGGTTCGCTCAAGCGCTTGCTTGCCGTTGTCGGCAAAGAACGCACTGCTATGTACGGAGTCTTTGCGCTCATAACGGCGGCCGTCACTATCAGCGCCTTTGGTCCCAAGATTATGGGGCGCGCTACTAATCAGATTTTCTATGGCTTTCTCGGTCGACAGATTCCGGCTGGTGTCACTAAGGCGCAAGCCGTAGCTGGTCTTCGCGCGCGCGGCCAAGGAACTCTGGCCCGAATGTTGGATGCCAGTGGATTTGTCCCTGGAAAGGGAATTGATTTCACCTCAATTGGCCGAATCATTCTTTTGGTGATCGCGCTATATCTCATCTCCTCACTCTTCATGTGGATGCAGGCCTACATCATGGCCGGAGTTACCCAGCGCACGGTTTATCGTCTTCGGCAGATGACGGAGGAGAAGCTAGGTCGGCTTCCACTTAGTTATTTCGACACTCAATCTCGTGGAGATTTGCTGAGCCGGGTCACCAATGACATCGACAACATTGCTACATCCATGCAGCAAGGTCTCTCGCAGATTCTTAACTCAGTATTGACCGTCGTCTCTGTGCTTGCGATGATGGTCTGGATAAGTCCGCTCCTTGCTCTTATCTCGTTGATTGCGGTCCCGCTCTCTATGTTTGTCTCAATTCGAATTGCCAAGGCATCACAGAAGCAATTTATTGCGCAATGGGATTGGACCGGCAAGCTCAATGGACATGTGGAAGAGATGCATACAGGTCATGCACTAGTTAAAGTTTTTGGAAGGCGCCAACAAGCAATTAAAGATTTTGGAACGCTCAATGAGAATCTCAATCAAGCCAGCTTCCGCGCTCAATTCATGTCGAGCATCATTCAACCTTCCACACAGTTAATCTCAAACCTGATTTATGTTGGAATCGCTGTTCTCGGTGGGTATCGAGTAGCTACCGGATCTATGACCCTGGGCGATGTACAAGCCTTTATTCAATATTCTCGCCAATTTGGAATGCCTCTGGCACAAATTGCCGGCCTGATGAATACCGTTCAATCCGGTGTCGCTTCTGCCGAGCGCGTCTTTGAAGTGTTGGATGCCAAAGAGGAAGAGCTAGATTCCCAGAACTCCACATCGCTTGATCGGGCAAAAGGCGAGGTGATATTTAATGATGTCAGCTTCAGGTATGACCTGAATGTTCCGTTAATCGAGAACTTCAATCTCACCGTTAAACCTGGTGAGACCATCGCCATTGTTGGCCCCACTGGGGCGGGCAAAACAACGCTCGTAAATTTGATTATGCGCTTCTATGAAATCGATTCCGGCACCATTACCCTTGATGGAATCAACATCCGAGATCTCACTCGTGATGATCTGCGTAAGCAATTTGGAATGGTGCTGCAAGATACTTGGCTCTTTACTGGAACGATGCGCGAAAACATTGCCTTCGGATCAAGTGACCCTACGCATGAGAAGGTTGAACAAGCTGCAAAGGCGGCAAACATTGACCACTTCCTACGCGCACTTCCCAATGGTTACGACTCCTTACTTACTGATGACAATGCCACGGTCTCAAACGGTGAACGGCAACTTCTTACCATTGCTCGTGCATTTATGGCCGATCCCGCAATCCTTATCCTCGATGAGGCGACCAGCTCGGTTGATACCCGCACCGAAGTCCTAGTCCAACAAGCGATGGCAAAGTTGCGAGTTGGGCGCACCGCCTTTGTAATTGCTCACAGACTTTCTACCATTCGTGATGCTGACACCATTTTGGTGATGGATAAGGGCTCATTGGTTGAACAAGGAAGTCATGAAGAGTTAATGGCGGCCAAGGGTTTCTATTACAACTTATATGCCAGCCAATTCGCCGCATCAGTTGAGGAAGCATGAGCGAGAGCCCGCGGTCAAAGCGTGAAACTTTTTGGGAGCGCATCTGGGCCAGCACCAT
Source organism: uncultured Actinomycetes bacterium (assembly GCA_903838035.1). Taxonomy (GTDB): domain Bacteria; phylum Actinomycetota; class Actinomycetes; order Nanopelagicales; family Nanopelagicaceae; genus AAA044-D11. Next base: position 7,596 of record CAILWW010000084.1, read on the forward strand.
CATTCTCTACAGCTTTGGCGCCACCTTTGTAGTCTGGAAGGCAATGCGCAAGTACGGCACCAATCCGTATCTCTTCTTCGTTATCGATGTCGCCACATCGTGGCTATACGGCCTTGCCTCTGCGCGACTGGTCATGGCAATCATTAAGAAGCGAACTTCGCAGATTAGTAAGTGGGGAATTTACTCCGCCCTTAACTTCGTCATTCCCCAGCTCTACATCTTGTTCTCGGCCCACCACGTTCCCAGGGATGTCTACTTCATCATCGGGGGAGTTGTCGCAGTACTTGCGGTTTTCTCGATCTTCGGAATCTATAACGAGCTACGTAAAGCTAGGCGCTCGGTTCAATAAGTCGCCATTTGATAAAGAGCGTTTCGAGCTTGGAATATCTATAGGCACCAATTAGGAATATAAGTCCCAGTACAAAATATGTCAGAGCCAACCAGAGCGCACCTTTGAGTTCGCCACGTTCGAGATGGGTGCTGGCAAAGTGGCGATCAGAGAGCATGATCGGCAGATCTATCATCGAGTGAATAAGAACCGCTGGATATATTGAACGCGAAAAGACAGTGATGCCACAGGCAAAGAATCCGAATCCTGATGCCGAGATAACTTGTGCCAAAGTCGGTCCTAAGCCTTGTCCCGCGAAGTAGTTGCTTAAGTGAAGTAAACCAAAGAGGAGCGAAGAGCCAAGCGCGGCTGGCCAAAGTCCAAAGCGCGAGAAGGCGCCAAAGATATATCCGCGCACAAAGAACTCTTCTGTTAGCCCTACGCCCAAAGCGGCGATGATGGCGAGTACCCAGTGAGCAAATGAGGAATGACCATCTTTTATGCCACTGACAAAGTTTGCTGAAATAAAGATGGCAAAGAAGGCGCCAATATTAAAACGGATGTCAAAGCGGGGGAGGCGAAGTAGCGGCTTTACGCTGGGCGAGTATCTGCGGATGAAATATATGGAGATGGCCAGACTTAAGGCGTGGTCCAGGAAAACCCCAAGTCGATGATTTATCGGTAGGTGATAAATCGGGTCGAAGTATGCGATTCCTAAAACTAAAGCGGTAGCGACAGCAATTTGTACGGGGGCGCTCCAGAGGCGGGCTCGTATCATTGGAGACATGAAGACCATCTTAGATGCGATTGGTGACACCCCTCTAATCAATATCGAAGGCATATGGGTGAAGATGGAGTATCTCAATCCATCCGGTTCTATCAAGGCTCGGATTGCTAAATACATGATCGAGCGCGCCGAGCAAGAGGGTCTTCTTAAACCTGGCGACACGATTGTCGAGGCTTCCAGTGGCAATACCGGAAACGCGATGTCGATGGTTGCTGCCGTTAAGGGTTACAAGATGTTGGTCGTCATGCCCGAGGGTTTAAGTCCAGAGCGCACTGCAATCTCAAAGGCGTTCGGCGCTGAAGTTCGCCCTCTCGGAGATTTTCACGTTAATGCTGCTTTGGAGGAAGTGCGACGTTTAGCTGCGCAACCAGGATTCTTTGCTCCACAACAATTTGATTCTGAGTGGAATGTGCAAGAGAACGAAGAGTGGCTGGGGCGCGAACTTCTCAATCAATTACAAACCAAACCGGATCTCGTCGTCAACGGAGTGGGAACGGGCGGCACGTTGATTGGCGTGGGTCGTGCCTTCAAGAAGATGAACCCTAATTGCAAGGCCTACGCTCTTGAACCATCCGAGTCCTGCACGATTGCTTGTGGTGAAGTTGCCAAGCATCTGATTGAGGGCATCTCTGATGGATTTGTTCCTGGCATTATCGAACGCCACGCAGATGAAATTGATGGCTTTGTCCATATTCATTCCCACGATGCCATTGAAGAAACCAGACGCATCGCCCGTGAGCATGGAATCTTTATTGGGCCTTCATCGGGCGCTCATTTACTCGCCGCTAAGCAGCTAAAGCGCGAGATGAACTTGGAAACCGTGCTCACTTTCTTCTGTGATGAGGGCGAGAAGTACATCAACGAGTATTGGTTATAGCCGCCAAGCCCTAGAATTCAGATGTGAAGGTAGTTAGTAAGAATTGGATCCGGAGTTACCTTCTTTGCAAATGGAAAGAAAATTCCAGGATGTGTCTCGCTTCTGACAACCAACAACTCCGTGACTTGCCCCTGGAAGCCGAGTACGCACAACACGGTACCGATTACCATAAAGGCTATTCCCATTGACTCAAATTACAACGCAGTCACAATGGCGCCAAGTTATATCGGAGTCGTGTTAAGAGGCGGAAAGCGTTAACTCCTAGCGCTTACCCGATCTGGCCGCCACGTTTGCCAAAATGTTAGCAATGGCCGAGGTCGGTGAGAAGTTCGAATTCGACGAAGTAAAGAGGGCGGAGAGCGATTGTGTGTTTAGTATGGATGGTTTCCACGTACACGCGGCCTGGTAGTAGTTGGATATCGCGCTTGCGGTGATGGCCTGGCACCCAGGTATGGCTTTGCCCTTGACCATGAATCTCACTTTGCCTGGACCGTTAAGCGTCACTGAAATTGTCGAAACACTTCGATAGACGGCATTTACGCCATCGCCCGACAGTGATATCGAGATGGTGATTGGAGTCTTGGTGGTTGCATTGTTAGTTACGGCTTGGTTAGTAAAGGTCGAAGCATCGTTATAACTTAAATCCTGCACTGCATAAAGGTTGTCGCCGGCACCAGGGTCGGTATAACTGACCAGGACCGTTAAGGCAGAAGTTACCTGTGTCTGCAAGTTAAGCGTTACTTGAGTTCCGCTCACAGAAACGCTTGTAACGGAATCCAGCGTCCCGCTCGTTGTGACGCTCCATTGCGCCGCCGGGGCAGTGGTCGCTGAAATACTTTCAGAGAACGTCACCACAAGAGTTGTGCCACTTGCTGGAACTGAGGCTGAGACGAAAGTAGGTGCCACAAGATCAGTCACATATCGGAACACAACCAGTCCAGATCCACCAGCAGATCCGCCACCACCACCAGAACCCGTACCATCTGTACCAGCTGTTCCATGATCGCCTGAGTTAACTCCAGCACCGGCAGTTCCTGCGCCATAGGCGGTCGCACCCGCACCACTTAACCAGCCACCACCGCCACCAGCGAAACTCAATCCCCACATCGAAATTCCGTTTCCACCTGTGGAATTGGAGTTCGCTCCGCCCGCACCTGCGCCACCACCACCATTGCCACTATACAAAGTGCTGGCATAACCTAAATCGGTAAAACCTGAATAAGAGTTTCTCGACGTTCCACCACCACTGTTATTTGATGTTCCACCACCACCGGAACCGCCGGCTGCGCCAGTTGCTATTGCCCCGGATCCACCATTGCCACCGCCACCGCCACCACCAGTAGCAATATATTGATTTCCACCAATTGTCACCGCTGAAGTGTCGCCGTTGAGACCGTTGTACCAATATCCCGAAGTGCTTCCAAAATATCCGCCTGTTCCGCCTTTGCCGACAGATAAAGTGACTGTGTCTCCTGGCATTACATTGATGGAAGAATTCGAATACAAAACTTCTCCGGCGCCACCACCACCACCGAGGCCGCCGAATCCAGCGCCACCACCACCACCAACAATGAGTACGTTAACTGCGCCAACACCTGTCGGAATGTTCCATGTGCAGCCAGATTGAGCAGCAGTAAATTCCATGAGTGTGTATGAGCCAGATGAACCTGCGGTTCCAGTGCAAGCCGCTGCCCACGCAGCGCTCGGGAAGAAAGTTATAGAAACTAAAAAGAGCGCTGCCAGCGAGAGGATATGTCTAAGACGGCGCACCCTCGAATCTTACTCGATTAGCGCTTACCCGGCCTCTGACCTGGAGCAAAAAGCGCCTTGCCGCTGGCGATTGGAGCAAAAGTATCTTTTGGTGTTAGCGAGGCAGAGATATCAGCGTCTTATGCAGAGATTGCGAAAATTGGTACCCCCTCGCAGATGGCTATGAATCACACCTTTGTGAAGTCAATCCGCGTTCGGTTGATGTTGAACTTTAGGCCTTGAACTCACGGTAACGAGAAGAGCTGAATTGCGCGTCTTGTAGATTAACTACAAACTTCTCCCATGCCTGAACTACCCGAAGTTGAAACCGTACGTCGGGGATTGGCGCATTTTCTGAAGGGTTACACCTTTCGTCAGGCGCAG
>CAILWW010000085.1 GCA_903838035.1 uncultured Actinomycetes bacterium
AGCTGGTAGCGAAGTCCAGAGCAACCTCCAGGTTGAACAGCAACGCGCAAGCTCAGATCATCGCGACCTTCTTGTGCGAGCAGTGAGGCTACCTTTGTTGCAGCTACCTCGGTAAGGAGGATGCCTGTAGATGCAGATGTTTGAATCGAAATGTCTTGGGTGGTCTCAGTACTCATATCTCAAGATTACTCCATAAGATGTACGTATGTCGCTGCAAGACTTGCTCATACTCGGCCAAGGCCAAGACCTGGCTAGTGAACGCGGGGTCTCCTGCACCGGTGAGATGCCGGCCGCCAGTGACCCGGCTCTCGTTGACCGCGCACGTGCAGCGCGAAAGGCGCTCGGTTCGCGAGCGATGATCTTGGGCCATCACTACCAACGCGATGAGGTAATTCAATTTGCCAATATCACCGGTGATTCCTTCAAGCTTGCCCAAGCCGCAGCCGATAATCCTGGAGCTGAATTCATCTTCTTCTGTGGTGTCCACTTCATGGCGGAGAGCGCAGATATTCTCACGACAGCGGAGCAGAAGGTCTGCCTGCCCGACCTGGCCGCCGGCTGTTCGATGGCCGATATGGCAACTGCAACTCAAGTAAATGATTGTTGGCAAGCGCTCACAAAATTAGGCGTAGCAGCTCGCACTGTTCCTATTACATATATGAATTCAAGTGCCGCAATTAAGGCCTTTACGGGAAAAAACGGAGGTGCGGTCTGCACGAGCTCTAATGCTCCGCGCGCACTTAAATGGGCATTTGAAAAGGGCGAGAAGGTGCTCTTCCTACCCGATCAACATTTGGGTCGAAATACCGCAATCCAAAGCCTTGGTTTCACTCTGGAAGATTGCGTCCTTTGGAATCCTTGGAAACCAAATGGTGGTTTAACAGATGAGCAGATTCTGGGCGCCAAGATGATTTTGTGGCGTGGGCACTGCTCGGTGCACGGTCGTTTCTCGACAAAAAATATCGACGATATGCGCCAGACAATTCCTGGTGTCAATATCTTGGTTCATCCGGAATGCCAGCATGAAGTAGTTCTTGGTTCTGATTTTGTAGGAAGTACTGAGTTCATCATTAATACCATCGAGGCATCAGCGCCGGGCACTAAGTGGGCAATCGGGACCGAGCTCAACCTGGTACAGCGCTTAGCTAATACCTACACCGACCGTGAGATTCACTTCCTAGATAAGACCGTCTGTTATTGCTCCACCATGAACCGCATCGACCTTCCGCACTTGGTCTTTGCCATGGAATCCCTTGTCAATGGCCGCTTGATTAATCAGATTAAGGTCGACACAGAGGTGGCTTTTCACGCAAAAGTTGCTTTAGAGAGAATGCTGGCCCTACCGTAACCACATGAGCACAAACGAAGATTCAACCGGCAAAAAGGGTAAGCCCACTCCTAAGCGCAAAGAGGCTGAGGCTAAGACCGTTACCAACAAGCTTGCACCAGCTACCTCACGTGCGGCAAAGAACGTTGATCGCGCAGCGACTCGGGAGAAGCGCTTAGCCGCCCGAGCTGCATATATGCGCGGTGAAGAGAGCGCCCTTCCACTTCGCGATAAGGGTCCGGTCCGCAAATTTGTTCGCGACTACGTAGATTCTCGCCGAAGCCTGGGCGAATATTTCTTACCGATCATCATGGTTGTTCTTGTGTTGACTGTTATTCCAAATAAAGGCGTCCAACTCCTGGCCATTCTCTTTATGTACGGAGCAATGCTCTATTCGAGTCTCTCTGGATTTATCTTCACTCGTAACATCAAAAAGCTGGTGAATGAGAAGTTTCCAGGTGAGTCAACCAAGGGACTTGGCATGTATGGCTGGTTGCGTTCAACTCAGATGAGAAAGATGCGCGCTCCTGCCCCAAACGTTCAACGTCAGGGCAAGAAAGCCAAATAGTTTTTTAAGCTCGTGGATTAGGGCTCTGGGTCTTCTTCGGATCAAATTCCGGAAGTGAACCTAGGGCCTTATCTATTTGCGTCATCACATCGGCACTGAGCTTTATACCCGATGCCTTCACATTCTCTTTTACTTGCGCAGGTTTAGTTGCGCCCATAATGACGGAAGAAACATTTGGGTTGGCAAGCGCCCAAGAGAGCGCTAGTTGCGACATGGAGATTCCCAAATCTTTAGCAATCGGGACCAACTCTTGTACTGCAACGAGGACTTCGTCTCGCATCCAACCAGAGATCATTCCGGCGCCACTCTTCTTATCCGTGGCTCGTGAGCCAGCCGGCGGTTTCTTGCCAGGCAGGTACTTGCCGGTCAGAACTCCTTGCGCCATTGGTGACCAGACGATCTGTCCGATTCCCTCTTTAATACTAAGTGGGACAACTTCCTTCTCGATTACGCGCCACAGCATGGAATATTGAGGCTGGCTAGAGATAAATCGGGTCCAACCATTCTTCTTCTGGATTTCAAGAGCTGCTGAAATTTGCTCGGCGTTCCATTCAGAGAATCCGATGTAAAGCACTTTGCCGCTGCGTACTAAATCTTCAAAGGTTGCCAGCGTCTCTTCGAGTGGAGTTTCAAAATCGAAACGATGCGCTTGATAGAGATCGATATGGTCAGTACCAAGTCGTTTTAATGAAGCGTTAGCTGATTCCATAATATGTTTGCGCGAGAGGCCGCGGTCATTCTTGCCGGTGCCAGTTGGCCAATAAACTTTTGTGAATAATTCATAACTCTCACGACGCACGCCCTTTAAGGCTTTCCCCAGGACTACCTCAGCGCGCGTTGCGGCATAAACATCGGCGGTATCGAAGGTGGTGATTCCCGCATCGAGCGCGGCGCGAACGCATTTAATAGCCGACTCCTGCTCCACCTGAGAGCCATGCGTAATCCAATTTCCATAGGAAATTTCTGAGACATACATTCCTGAACTTCCAAGGCGGCGATATTCCATGAAAAGAGCGTACTCTTATGAGTATGAAAAAGTTCATCGCTATGACAGGCATTGCCCTAACAATCGCCTTATCTGGGACGCTTCCTGTTCATGCTGATACTGGTACGCCAGCTCCCGTAGTCAACTCCACCCAGCCGGGTGATGATCTGGGCAATGGCGAGAATCGTGAACATGGGATTCGGATTGATCATGACTTTTCTCGAAGTGAGCCGATTCAATTTGTGGCAATTGGAGCCGCACTTACCGCCGCAATCGTAATTGCCTATGGAATTGGTCGACGCCACCGCAAGGAAAAGAGCTCACCAACAACGTAGTGTGCTAATTTGCTCGCACTAGGAGTTCACACTTCTAGTAGCAATGCGTTTAGCGAAGTCCGGTGTAAACCCGGCGCTGTCCCGCAACTGTGATGATCGCAAGATCTAAGCCAGGTCGCCTAACGAATCGCTGATGTATCCAACCTCGGAGGAAGGTTGGGCTTCTAAGAAGATTTTAGAACCCGCTTCCTCCCTCGAGACTCGAGGGAGTTTTTTTATGCAGAAGAGAGTTTTAGTCGCACTGGCGACGCTTATATTCACTCCGCTATCCGCCCCAATGGCACATGCGGCCTTGCCAACCAAAATCATCTCGCTCTCCCCGAGCGCCACAGAAGATCTCTTCGCAATCGGCGCTGGAAAGCAAGTTCTTGCAGTAGATGATTTATCAAACTATCCCAGCAATGCGCCTATGACCAAGCTCTCTGCTTTCACACCAAATGTGGAAGCGCTTGCCGCTTACCACCCGGATTTAGTGATACTCAATTCAACCGCCACAAAGGCGGGAGATGTAAGAAAGCAGCTGGAGTCACTTGGTATCAAAGTGTTCTGGGAGATCTCCCCTAACTCCATCGAGGAGGCTTACGCTGAAATCATCGCGCTAGGGAAAATCACCGGAAAGGTCTCCGCAGCATCAACCAACGTTTCCAATATGAAAAAAGCAATCGCGCTCTCAATCGCTAAATATCACCGCGGAAAGTCACTGACCTTCTTCCATGAACTCGATAACACTTTGTATTCCGCCACCTCTGATACTTTTATTGGCAAGGTTTACAAGAGTTTTGGCCTCACAAATATCGCAGATGCGGCAGCAACCGCTGACTCATATGGATATCCGCAACTAACGCCGGAATATCTCATCAAGGCCAATCCCCGCGTCGTCTTTCTCGCTGATGCCGATTATGGCGAAAGTGCGGCCACCGTCGCCAAGCGACCAGGATGGTCAAACATCACTGCAGTTCGTAAGGGACAAGTCATTGCCCTCCCGACAGATATTCCCTCTCGTTGGGGTCCACGTTTAGTTGATTTCTATCAATTTGTTGGAACCGCCCTCGGCAAGGTCTCTTAGCCCAATGAAGTCAGAGCGCGCTATCCCTTCAGGTTGGAGTTGGAAGATAACTCTCTCTTCTGCCCTCATTCTGATGGCGATAGCGCTGCTCGCAATTAGTTTCGGGCCGGTTGCCATCTCCTTCAACTCCATCATAAGAACTTTGTTGCATCTACCCCACGCTCTGCAAGGCCAGGACCGCACCCTCTTACTTGATATTCGACTTCCCAGAGTCTTACTTGCGATCCTGGTTGGAGCGGCCTTATCGACAAGCGGAGCGGTGTACCAAAGTGTCTTTCGAAATCCGCTCGCAGATCCATACTTACTCGGAGCCGCAGCCGGTGCAGGCCTCGGCGCAACGCTCGCCTTCACAGCGCTTCACGGAAAGGCCTATGGGTTTCTCCCCCTCTTTGCCTTTGCGGGTGGAGTGCTTGCAGTGGTCACTAGTTTTTTCATATCCGGAAAATTTTTTTCAGATCCTGGCACTTTGTTGCTCTCGGGAATTGCGGTTGGATCTTTTGCTACTGCTATACAGACCTATCTCCAGCAACGAAATTCACAAGCGCTTCGACCGGTTTATTCATGGATCCTTGGTGAACTTACATCTGCGAGTTGGTCGGTAATTCGCTGGTCTGCTTTGTACATAACCCTTTCGCTGACTACGCTTTTTTTGATTGCTAGAAAATTGGATGGGCTGATGCTCAGTGACGAGGAAGCATTCTCGCTCGGTATTAATCCGCGCAAAATTCGGCTTATTGCAGTCGCGGCCGCAACTCTTGCAACCGCAACTGCGGTTTCGGCCTCCGGCCTCATTGGTTTTGTTGGAATTGTTGTGCCTCATCTAGTTCGCGGTTTGACTCGTCGAGTCACCAATCGATCCCTTGCCGCCATAGCTTGCGCCGGTGCAGCGTTTCTGGTTCTGGCTGATCTTGGAGCAAGAACGCTCTTATCTCCGGCGGAACTACCTATCGGAGTTATTACCGCCTTTGTTGGCGCTCCATTCTTTCTCTTTGTTCTACGAGGTAAGCGAGTAGGCGCAGCATGATTTCCATCCAAGATTTAACGGTTCGCCTTGGTGCGAGAGAGGTATTAAGCGATATCTCCTTGGAAATTCAGAGCGGAGTCTGGACCTGCTTGGTAGGACCTAACGGCGCGGGCAAGACAACGCTTCTCAAGACGCTTCTGGGAACCCTTGCTTACTCTGGTTCGCTTCGCGACGCGGGAGTAGAAGTCTTTAACGACCAGACGCGAAATGTTGCTTATGTGCCACAGCAACCAAATATTCCAATTGGTATGAGCGTGCTCGAATATGTCTCACTCGGTCGTGCCAAAAAAGATGGCTGGGGGCGGGAGAGCAATTCTTCTAGAAAACTTGTGAAGAAAGTTCTGGAAGAGACTCAGTTATTTGGAATGCAGGGACGATTCGTCGCCCAACTATCTGGTGGCGAGATGCAACGTGCGCTGATTGCCCGCGCATTGGCGCAAGAGCCCGAGCTCATCCTTTTGGATGAACCAACGAGCGCGCTGGACCTACATCATCAAATATCGGTATTGAATAACATAGAAAATTTAAAGGAGCGTGGAGTCACAATCGTCTCCACGATGCACGACATCACTCTTGCCTCAATGTATGCCGAACAACTGGTGATCATGCATCATGGGCGAGTAACAATCTTTGGAGCGGCAAACGAAGTTATCCACTCCGCAGAATTGCGCAGCGCATTCGACGACCGAATTGATGTCTACACGTTAGATGGCGGCCAGGCCGTCATCATGGCTTCCAAGGAGCAAAAGCTCTCTAACGAACGTGAGACTCCACAAAAGGGAGTTTGACCACCTTCGCGGTACTTGTGCGGCCGCGAACGTCGATGACGACATCTTCAGATTCGCTGCCTGCCTTGTATTCCGGCTTCAACAGCGCCAAGGCGATACCAGTCTTCAACGTAGGCGAGAAGGTTCCGCTCGTGACTTCGCCTATGACTTCACCAGCTTGATTGAGCACGCTCATTCCCGCTCGTGGGATTCCACGATCGCTGCAGAGCAGAGCGCGTGAAATCCGAGCTACTCCTCGCTCCTTTTCAGAGCGTAAAGCTGCCTGCCCAATAAAGGATTCTTTATCCAGCGCAACTGCCCATCCGGCAGCCGCTTGTAATGGAGTGATCTCGAGTGAGAGCTCATGGCCATGAAGCGGATAGCCCATCTCGGTGCGTAAAGTATCTCGGGCACCTAACCCGCAAACTCGACCATCGTGGCGATGAACGCTCTCTACCAGTGCTTTCCACACTGACTCGGCAGCGGACCAAGCAGGAAGAAGTTCATATCCAAATTCACCGGTATATCCCGTTCGGCAGATGATGATTGATCCCCATTCTGGGTGTGCCGACACTTTTACCTCAGTAAATGCCATGTACTTTAATTCAACAACTATTCCGAGGTCAGCGAGTACTTGATTGGCAAGCGGCCCTTGGACAGCGAGTACGGCATAGCTCTGGTGCAAATTAGTTACAACAATTCCGGCAGGCGCGCTCTTCTCAAAAACTTCAACAACAGATGAGCAATTAGCCGCATTGGGAATTAAGAAAATATCATCATCGCTCTTCTCGTACACGATCAGGTCATCGATGACTCCGCCCGCTTCATCGCAAATGAGGTTGTACTGCGCGCTTCCAGGTTCAATCTTCTCAAGATCATTTGTGAGAATGCTGTTGACGAAACTTTTTGCTCCTGGTCCGACAATCGAGGCCTTTCCTAAATGCGAAACGTCGAAGATGCCCACGCGTTCACGGACTGCTGTGTGCTCTGCAATAACACCTCCGGATTTATCTGGTGCAACTGGCTTTGGATATTCGATCGGCATATCCCAGCCACCGAAGTCGGCAAGTTTTGCGCCAGCGGCTACATGCCAGTCATAGAGAGGTGATTTCATATCCCAAAGATATACGCAATCTCCCATTCTCATCGCGTAGGCTCAGCGCCATGAGCATCAAGACGAAAGTAACCTTGGCAGCAAAGGCCGCGACAAGAGAGACAATTGTTCTCGGGATCTCTGGCGGAAAATCCAAACCGGTACTTCATGCCGGACAGAGTGGTGTGGATACATCAAAACTATTGCCTTTATTCCTTTCGATTGGGGCAAGCGCTAAGCCCGACCAGGTGACAAAACTGGCCCAGAGCGATCGAATCTACGTAGCAGTCGGCCTCGGTGAGGATGCAAAGAAAGTAAGCGCTGAGGCGCTTCGTCGAGCAGCAGGTGCCGCCGTTCGTGAACTTGCTGGAACATCTAATCTCGCCATCGCTCTTCCGCACGACTCGGTGGACGAGCTAGCTGCAATCGCCGAAGGTGCGCTTCTAGGAAATTATCAATTCTCAGAATTTCGATCTAACTCAAAGAGCGATCTTAAAAACCCAATCTCCGCGATCGCCATTTTGAGCAAGCTTGAGAAGGATTCATCCGCAAAGAAAGCAATCACGCGAGCTTTAATAATTGCCGAGCAAAGTTATTTCGTGAGAGATTTAATTAACACTCCCCCAAGTCACCTGACTCCAGATTCATTCTCGACGCGATCAAAAAAGATTGCCGCCTCACTTGGACTAAAAGTTGAAATCCTCAGCGCCGCCGCACTTAAGGCGAAGGGCTTTGGTGGAATTTCCGCGGTTGGTCAAGGCTCTGCCAATAGCCCAAG
>CAILWW010000086.1 GCA_903838035.1 uncultured Actinomycetes bacterium
CCTAACTCTTTGGGGCGCGATAGAGCGCTGACTCTTTCTGTCGCTGTGGGCGGAGATATATTCAATAGTAAGCAAAGCGCCTTTTTCTATTGCCGCTTCTATCTCTCTGAGGTAACCAGATTCGGCAGCATCTTGATCGATTCGAGGCAAAATCTTTATATCCAACTGTGCTATTGCGGAAGATAGCTTCTGTTGCAATTCGAGAATCTCTGTACGTAGCGCATCTCCTTCGGGCCGCAATTGACTCAAGGTTGAGAGCGCCAGCGAAAGCGCTACAGATTCAGATTTTGTGAGTGCTCGTGGTCGATCAAGTACTTGCGGATCAACCACGGATACAAAGTCATCATCAAAATGAATGTCAATCATTTCTAGGGTTGTGTACCTTGGAAGGCCGCACATAAAGATCATATTGAGATCTGCCAGGATCTGCTTCGGAGAAGTAGCAAATTCGCTGGCGAGTTCACCTATGGATATGCCAGGGTTTTCCACTACAAATGGAACCAAATCGAGAGCTCGCGATGTACGCGTTAGCGCAGTTTCGCTCACGAAACGAACTCCAACAATTTGCTTTTAACCTTCTCTTGAATATCAATCGGAGATATGACCCTCACATGGGGTGTATTAGCAAGTATCTCCTCGAGTAATCTATATTCGGATTCAAAAGCAACTTCGAATCGATCGAATTCCGCTCCAAGTTGGATTAACTTCGACTTCTCACGCAAAAGTAAGGCTCTATCCTTAACTATTTCAATTATTGCCATTCGTTCTGAATTTGCATCATTTGCAAATAACTCGTTCTGGATGTGGAAATCGGATGGAATTTCATACGCGCCCTTTTTTCCGACAGCAGCAACTCCCCCATCTATTCGGAGCAACTTGAAGATTCGCTTATCGCCGGCAGCGATATCTTTTCCAACTAGATACCAAAATCCATTCCACAGAGTTAACGCGTAAGGATGCACTTGCCTATCGGAATCAACAGAGCCGAAGTATCGAAATGTTATGGCTTGTCGTTCCTCTATGGCTTGGTTTATGGTGAGGAAGAAATCGCTAGGTTGCTCAAGCGTCGCCTCTAAATAGCCCACATCTTGAAAATCTGCGGGTATACCTAATGAGCGAAACTTTCTCAGTGCGCTTTGAGAGGCAGTGCCCAGTGCCGAATCGCGCCAGAGGGAAGCGGCAAGTGAGAGGAGCGCTAACTCCTTCGGATTCAAATCAGAGATTCGCAGAGCATAAGAGCTGGGCGAAATTCGATATCCGAGCTCATCTTCGAAGAAGGGATCGATGCTTCCGACTTCTATCTCAATTCCAAGTTGCCGCAATTCATCTTTGTCGCGTTCAAACATACGTTCCACGGTGGCTGGATTCTCGCGATAGCCTTCATAGCCCTCAACCGCGTTAAGAATCTCTGACTTGGTTAAGTATCGTTTTGTCGCCAGTAAAGCTAGTGTCAGGTTGATGAGGCGGGCTGGCTTCTTATCCCCTGCGCTGCCTTTTTCAATCACGGGTAAAGGGTATTGCTCGAAGGGCAAAGTGGAGCAGATTTGCTAAAGTTCGAGGATGAATTTAAGAAAATCAGGGCTTATAAAAGCCTCGCTCGCGCTGCCGCTACTTCTGATACTTGCCGGATGCACGACAGATGGAGGGGCAAAAGCCACTTCACCAAAACCACTCCCCTCCACCTCAGAATCGAGTGCAACATTGACTACAGATGCGTCTAAGTACATCAGCGTTACCGGAGCGGCTGGAAAGGCCCCCGTTCTTGGCGCGCCTATTGGCGCAGCTCCGACAGAGTTGATTGCTAGCGATATCTACCCAGGAACTGGCGCAGTTGTCGCACCTACATCAACCCTGACTGTGCAATACACACTTCTCGCATGGTCGACTGGCAAAGTGGTGGAGAGTTCCTGGACCGGCGGTTCACCGGCAACATTTCCGCTCTCTGGAGTTATTCAAGGTTGGCAGAAGGGTCTGCCTGGAATGAAAGCGGGCGGTCGACGTCTATTAATCATTCCGCCATCACTTGGATATGGATCAACCGCATCCGGCCCTATCGCAGCCAACGAAACTTTGGTCTTCGTGGTTGATGTTTTGAAAGTTGCTTAAGCTTCCTCTTCTTTAAGTCCGTAGGCGCCTTTCGATGGGCGTCTACGTCTTGCTGGCGCAATAGTTCCTGGAGCAAGCCGTCTGGCAAAGATGAGAAAACCAGTGTGGCCAATCATTCGATGCTGGGGACGTACCGCTAAACCTTCGTGGTGCCAGCCCCGAACAATCGTCTCGGAACTCTCGGGCTCGGTGAAATTTGCGCTCTCTTTAATCGCCTCTGCCGTTGCCGAAAGCTGGGTTGTCGTAGCCACATAAGAGAGAAATACTCCACCTGGCTCCAAAACCTCACTCGCCATCTCCACGCATTCCCACGGCGCAAGCATGTCGAGGATCACTCGATCATATTTGGTTGTGTGAGGATGATCTTGAACTGATCCAACTGTAAGAGACCAATTTTCAGGAAGCGCTTTAAAGTAATGAGAGACATTCTTTCGTGCGATATCAGCGAACTCGTCACGTCGCTCAAAGGAATCTACTCTGCCTTCCGAACCTACTGCACGTAAAAGCGAGATTGAGAGCGCTCCGGATCCCACTCCGGCTTCTAGGACCCGAACTCCGGGAGCAACATCTGCCATTCCCACGATCATGGCGGCGTCTTTAGGATAGACAATCGTTGCACCTCTAGGCATGGAGAGCACATAGTCAGTCAGGAGTGGTTTGAAGGCGAGGAACTTCAATCCGCCTGTGGTTTCAACCACGCTGCCCTCTGGCTTACCAATTACCTCATTGTGAACCAACCAACCATTATGGGTATGCCATTCTTGGTTGGGCTGAAGGGTGATGGTGTGCATCTTGCCCTTTGCATCTGTTAGTTGCACTCTATCCCCGATTTGAAAATACGGCGACGGCTTAGTGGTTGCGCTCATAACCTAATCCTACTTCGCATCTGCAAAGAGCTGGACAAGCTGCGTTAAATCTAAATCCTTTAAATTCGGACGCATCCTGATACGTTCGCCTGGCTCTATCTGCACAATATGGGGAAGCGCCAAAACCCAAGCACCGCTAGAAACACCTGCCTTAACTCCAGTCACTGAATCTTCGATAACTAGCGAGCGAGAAATTTCAACACCTTTTATTTCAGCGGCCAGTAAGTAACCTTCCGGATCTGGCTTTGAAGCCTTCACATCATTCATGGAGATTGAGAGGGAAAACATCTCCGAGAGATCGGGTGCGGTTTGGGATAACCCTTTGAGGCAAGAATCCATAAGAATTCTCGGACTTGCACTCACAAGGGCGGTAGGAGTGCCACTTTCAAAAACTTTGCGAGCGAAATCTAGCGCTCCATCCATGAAAGTAACTCCATTTTCAAACTCCAGAGCTACTCTGCTTAATAATTCATCGGCGAAAAATTGAGCGGTGTGAACTCCCCCAGCCTTGCCGCGCATGTATTCCCCTGCTCGAAGCAGCGGACCGCCTAAACAGTTTCTCTGATCTTCTTCACTCCAGTCGTAGTCAAATTCCGACATAAGCGAACGTTCACAGGCGTACCAAGTTGGCTCGGAATCAATCAGAGTGCCATCCATATCAAAGAAGATGGCCTCGAAACTTGTTGGATTCCTCAATTTGCGTTGAAATACTTGGCTTCAGGATGATGAACGATGATCGCCGAGGTTGATTGCTCTGGATGAAGCTGGAACTCCTCCGAAAGGTTCACGCCGATACGTTCCGGTTCCAGCAGCTGGCATAACTGCACTTGTTGCTCAATATCGGGACAAGCCGGGTAGCCGAAGGAGTACCTTGAACCACGGTAGCCCTGATCTAAGATTTCCGAGATATCTTTGGAATCATCGGTAGCAAATCCCATCTCTTCTCGGATGCGGCCATGCCAATGCTCCGCAAGCGCCTCTGTTAATTGAACAGATAGACCATGTAGTTCGAGATACTTGCGATAGTCATTTTGTGCAAATAATTTCGCGGTGGCCTCACTAACGCTTTGGCCCATGGTGACCACGTGAAATGCCACGGTATCTATCTCGCCGCTCTCTTTGCTGCGGAAGAAATCGCTTAGACAGAGGCGACGATCTCTGGATTGGCGCGGGAAAGTAAATCTCACTCGCTCTTTGCCCTTATCGACACCTTCATGGTGCAAAATAACTAGATCGTTTCCTTCGCTGTAGCAAGGGAAATATCCGTAGACAACTGCGGCGTTCAGCCAACCATTTGCTTGTGCGTCACTAAGAACCGATCGAAGTTGGGGCCGACCTTCCGAATCCGCCATTGCCTCATACTCACCGCGCTTACCCTGTAGCCCCCATTGCCCAACAAATAGCGCACGTTCATCGAGCATTCCCAAATAATCGGCAAGTGGAATTCCCTTAACAACGCGTGATCCATAAAAGGGAACACTAGGAAGCGAATTCTCTAGCGCCACATCGCTGCGAGAGGTATCAGTATTTACTTCGCGATTAAGGCGGGTGTTTGGAGTTCTGCGCTCTTTGAGCGGAGGAAGCTCGGCTCCTTCAACTCCCTTCTTGATTGCCATCATGGTGTCCATTAGGCGTAAACCTTCGAAGGCATCTTTGGCATAGCGAACGGTGCCAGGGAATTGTTCGGCTAAATCTTGTTCAACAAAAGTTCTCGTAAGAGCTGCGCCACCTAGAATAACCGGCCATTTTTGATCCAACTTGCGTGCTACTAATTCCTCTAGATTCTCTTTCATTACTACGGTCGACTTAACTAGGAGGCCACTCATACCAATCACATCGACCGAATGTTCGGTAGCGGCATCGATAATTTGGTTAACCGTCTGTTTAATTCCAATATTGACGGTTTGATATCCATTATTGCTCAGGATGATATCCACGAGGTTCTTACCAATATCGTGGACATCGCCTTTCACGGTGGCGAGGAGAATCTTTCCCTTGCCTTCAGAGTCGCTCTTCTCCATAAATGGTTCAAGTATGGCAACTGCCGCCTTCATGACCTCGGCCGACTGCAGAACGAAAGGAAGTTGCATCTCCCCTTTGCCGAATAGTTCACCAACCACCTTCATGCCGGCCAAGAGATGATCATTGATAATTGCTAGCGGTTTTATACCTTGATCCATAGCGCTCTGTAGATCGGCTTCTAAGCCAACCTTTTCACCATCAATGATGCGACGTTCAAGCCGCTCGGCAAGTGGCAAGGCGGCCAATTCTGCCGCACGGGTAATCTTGTTGGAACTGGCCTCCACTCCTTCGAAGAGTTCGAGGAATGTTGAGAGCGGGTCATATGTGCAATTGCCATCAGCATCAAAAATTCTGCGGTCATAAATGAGGTCGAGAGCAACCTCGCGCTGACGATCATCGATGCGAGCCATTGGTGTGATCTTGGAAGGGTGGACAATTGCGGAGGTAAGCCCAGCTGAAACCGCTTCCGAGAGGAAGACCGAATTCAAAACAATTCTCGCTGCTGCATTTAATCCGAAAGAGACGTTGCTGACTCCTAAAGTTGTGTGGACATTTGGATGAGATTCCTTGAGCGCCTTGATGGCGGCCAAAGTTTCGAGTGCATCCTTGCGAGTCTCTTCTTGACCAGTAGCTATCGGAAAGGTGAGCGCGTCAATGAGGATGTCACCTTCATGCATGCCCCAGTTAGAAGTGAGGTCGGCGATAAGTCGATGCGCCACCTTTAATTTCCATTGCGCTGTTCGCGCTTGTCCCTCTTCATCAATCGTTAGAGCTACAACAGCTGCTCCATGCTCCTTCACTAGCGGCATGATGCGAGCGAATCGTGAGGTCGGGCCATCGCCATCTTCATAGTTAACGGAGTTGATAACGCTTCTGCCACCTAGGTGCTCAAGGCCCGCCTTCAATACCGCAGGCTCGGTTGAATCAAGGACGATAGGAAGGGTGGAACTAGTTGCGAAGCGCGAGGCGAGCTCTTTCATATCTGCTACACCATCGCGGCCGACATAATCGATTGAGAGATCAAGCATATGTGCACCATCACGAATTTGGTCGCGGGCTATCTCAACGCAGCTCTGCCAATCCTCTGCGAGCAAAGCCTCTCGGAATGCTTTAGAACCATTGGCATTTGTGCGTTCACCAATAGATAGATACGAGAGCTCTTGTGTAAATGGTACATATTGGTAAATCGATGAGGCACCGGCCTCCTCATACGGATGACGAAGCGAAGTTGGCTTTCGATCCAATTTTTCGACAACTGCTCGAATATGGTCTGGAGTCGTTCCACAACACCCACCAATAAGATTGAGTCCGTAATTCTGCACAAAGTCAGCAAGGAAACCGGAAAGTTCTGCTGGCGATAGCGGGTACCTTGCTCCATCTGCGGTTAGCTCTGGTAATCCAGCATTTGGCATGACCGATAATCCAACGCTGGCGCTCTTGCTCAATACTCGTAGGTGCTCGCTCATTTCAGCAGGCCCGGTTGCGCAATTTAGACCAATCAGATCGATATTCAGCGGCTCTAGCGCATTGAGTGCAGCTCCGATTTCAGAACCCAAAAGCATGGTTCCGGTTGTTTCTACCGTAACTTGAGCGATTAGAACGACATCGCGTTCTGATTTATCGATGGCTTCACGCGCGCCGTTGATGGCAGCTTTCGCTTGCAACAAATCCTGGGTTGTTTCAATAAGGAGTGCGTCACAACCGCTGTCAATCAATCCCTGCGAAGCGGTGAAGTAGGCCTCTTTGAGAAAGGAATATTCAGCGTGGCCCAAGGTGGGTAATTTTGTACCAGGCCCGAGCGAACCAAGTACCCAGCGCGGCTTCTCTGCTGTTGAAAATTCGTCGGCTACTTCTCGTGCAAGTAATCCACCAGCGTGGGCAAGTTCGTAGATACGTTCTTCAATTCCATACTCTGCGAGATTCGCCCAGTTTGCACCAAAAGTGTTGGTCTCAATGGCATCAGAACCCGCCTCGAGATATTCTCGATGTACCGCCTTAACAATCTCAGGTCTAGAAACGTTGAGAATCTCATTACAGCCTTCATGACCCTGGAAATCTTCGAGCGTTGGGTTTTGGGCTTGAAGCATGGTGCCCATGGCTCCGTCAGCTATTACTACTCGTTTGGAGAGCGCGATACGCAGCGATCCGGCTGGAATATTGGGTCTAGTCGGATGGATTCTCATATGGGCCAAGGGTACCTCAGCGCTGTGTTAGAGCGCTAAACCGAGAAGGGCATCTAGGAATCGAGTTACGACTCCCGGAGAATCATCCCCTTCCAACTCCCCTGTTAATTCGGCAGCACTCCACCTGTCCAATATGGTCAACGCGTTCGGTGTGTCTAGATCATTTGCCAGGGCGGCAATCAATTGATTAATAAGTAGTTCAACGCCAGATACTCGTTCTTTGGCTAGTGCTAGGCGTAGCCGTTCCACTTGTGCCTTGCTTGATTCAAGTACTTCGTTACTCCACATTCGATCCGCACTGTACTTAGAACTCATCAAGGCATGTCGAATCACCATTGCATCGGTGCCGGATTGCAGAAGTTTGGATACAAAGACGAGATTGCCCTTACTCTTGCTCATCTTCTCGCCATCTAATCCCATCATTCCGGTATGAAGATAGGTTTTGGCAAAGGGCTCTCCAGTAAGCGCTTGCGCTTGCACGCCAGAGAAGAAATGATGCGGAAAGATAAGGTCGCTGCCTCCACCTTGCAAAGAGATTGTCGAGCCACTTTTTCTAGTAAGAAAATCTTCTCCCACTAGGTAGCGAAGTGCGATTGCCGTGCACTCGATATGCCATCCGGGACGTCCCTCGCCAAACGGAGCCTGCCATGATGGCTCCCCCGCTCGATGAGCGCGCCAAAGAAGTGCATCTAAAGGATCTCGCTTCCCGACAAGAGCTGGATCGCCCCCACGTTCGGCAAAAATAAGCAGCGCCTCATCTTCGGGCATCGGCAATGTGGATTTGAAAGCGGAGATATCAAGATAGATATCTTCACCCACCTTGTAGGCGAATCCCAAATCTAGTAAACGTTCAACGCAGGTAACAATTAGTTCGATTACTTCGGTCACAGGAACGAATGATTTCGGTGGAAGAATGTGAAGAGCAGTCATGTCCGAACGGAAGAGATCGATCTGACTCTGTGCGAGTTCTATCCAATTGACCTCATCGCGCGCAGCTCTTTCAAGTAGCGGATCATCGATATCCGTAATATTTTCAACAAAGCTGACGCGTCGACCTTGCGCTAGGAGATAACGATGAATCAAATCGTAAGTTAAATATGTTGCGGCATGACCTAGATGGGTTGCATCGTAGGGCGTGATTCCACATACATAGAGCTTGAACTCGTCATCTCCGGCGAGAAGAGACTCTCCCTGAGTCGCTTTAACGCGCATGGCTGGCAGATGGAAGCCTGCTCCTAATGGCGGAATCGCAACAGTGGGCCAACTATTCATTCGATAATCCTAACGTGGCGAACTTTAGAAAGGTGGCCACGGAATGGCTGGCCAATCTTGTGACGGAAAAGGCAGGGCACTCTCTCTCAATAAAGCCTCAATACGATTATCCAGCGCGTTTATCTCCTGATCCGTAATCAATGATTGCAGATAACCTCTATCAACTCCAGATTGAATTCTTTGAAGATATTCAATCTGATCTAGGGATAGCGGCTTTCCAGCAAATTGCCAGAGTACGGTGCGCAATTTATCCTCGCTATGAAATGTAACTCCGTGGTCGCAGCCATAGAGCTCGCCCCTTGCATCTACGAGCAGATGTCCATATTTACGATCGGTATTGTTTATGAGCGCATCAAATAGGGCTAGGTCACTCAGTCTCGGTGCGGTGGATTGGCCGAAAATTACGGGATCAAAGTCCTCCGGTACATCTATCCATTCCTGTACCGAACCCTCGCCGTAAGGTCCATCGCGAAGGATAGTTTTTGGAACGAGGTTAAAGCCGGAGAAATCACTGATGTAAAAAGCCGCCACTTCCCTACTAGCCAAATTTCCATCGGGAAAATCCCATAGCGGACGCTCGCCAGCTATTGGCTTATAAATTACTTGTTGTTCGGTACCTTGCAATTTGCATAGGAGCGTCGCGTTTGAGGCATCAACAAGTCGGCCAACAACCTCAAGGGGTAGGGTCTCCAACTCTTTAACGTCGATAGCCATTAGCCCTTGGACATAAATGTCCCTCAACATTAATTGGTAACCCACAAAATGGACAAGGCTGTCTTCCGCCAGCCACAACTGCCTCTGCTCGATCGCAGAAACCACGAACTTGGAAAAGCCGAAGTGAGACCCGAACCAAATCAGGCGGATCTTCGATATCTCCGAGATCTGCATCGGCACTAAATAACTCTTGATCGGCTACCTCAGTCATTGCTTGCAGTTCAATGATTACTCGAGAGGTGGTGGCCTCCCAGGTAAAGCCGATTACTCCAGCCTGAAAATCCTCTTCAATCGGAAACTCTAACGACGCGGTGTCGCTGCTTGGCGGAAGCGAAAGTTCATCTAGCGAAGCCAAGCCCCCACGTCGTAGATCTACTAACAGTTCACGAAGACGAATCGTCAGTGCCTCAACTTGATTCTTCTCTACCGCAATCGTGTTCAATCCTTGGTTCGAGCTTACTTGAATGAAGAAAGCACGTTCGCCCGGGAGGCCAACAGTCCCGACAGTAAAGCGATCAGGTTTCTCATGCGAAAAAATCAGTCGGCTCATCCAGCGCCACCACCAAGCGTCGCTCGAACTCCATCGCGCCGCTTTGCCTCACTTCCCAAACGTGGAGAGATTGAAGTTAAATGTGAAATGTCATTTGTACGAATTACGAAGGCGCCGCCTTTGGTAAGTCGAATCTGTGAGATAGAAGCCGGATCAATAACTATTCGTTGAAATTGGTCTAGGTGCAGACCTAAAAATTGGGCTAACGCAGCCTTAATAACATCTCCGTGGGAGCAGAGCAGGAGGCTTTGTGGCTTCTTTGCCTCTGAAAATAGCTCGGAAAATAGATCGCTGAGTCTGGATTGCATCTCTAGAAATGATTCGCCTTCCGGGAATCGAACAGTGCTTGGGCGACGTTGGATCTCGCTCCACTCTGATTTTTTGGCGAGAGTGGAAAGTTTTCGCCCGGACCAGAGACCATAATCCATCTCTATCAAACGCTTATCTTGCGCGTATTCCGTTCTGCTACCGGAAGTATGGGAGTCAAGGTATTGAAGAAGGGGCTTTAGCGTCTCTTTGCATCGAGTGATTGGACTGGTAATGATGCGATCAAATTTCTTGGATTTTAAAACGTCGACTAACGCCAGAGCTTGGCGTTTACCAAGATCGCTGAGATGAATCGAGTTATCCCGACCTGCCAGAATACCTTTGGCATTAGCCGTGGAGTGGCCATGCCGGAGAAGAGTGATATCTAAGTACTTCTCAGATGGTGAAGCACTAACGGCTTTGGACATGGGAGAAGGTTACCGAGAAATCGGAGTCAAACTTGCTAGGGTCAACCTTATGGAAGAGCGCTATCTCGGCAATTCAGGCCTTAAGGTCTCCAGACTTGGTTTGGGAACTATGACGTGGGGTCGTGATACTGACGAGCTGGAGGCAGCTGACCAACTTAAATCCTTTATTGATGCCGGTGGAAATCTCATTGATACCGCAGCTGTCTATGGCGATGGGGATAGCGAACGAGTCATTGGCGGATTTCTTGGGACTCTAGTTCCTCGGGATAAAATTATTCTTGCCAGCAAAGCCGGCATCTCATTCTCAACTGGTGAACGAGTCGTCAACAACTCTAGGACTTCGCTCTTGGCCGATCTTGATAAGAGTTTGGCCCGACTGGGAACCGATTATTTGGATCTCTGGCAGATTCATGCCTGGGATTCGCTCGTGCCGTTAGAGGAGACGCTCAGCGCGCTGGATATTGCGGTTAGTTCAGGGCGAGTGCGTTACGTTGGACTTTCAAATTTTAATGGTTGGCAACTGGCGCGATCAGCAACCTTGCAAAATCCGATATTTGGAAAGAGTGTCATTTCATCCATCCAAAATGAGTATTCACTCCTTAACCGCAGCGCAGAACGTGAAGTACTTCCTGCTTGCGCCGAGTTAAATGTGGGATTTCTCGCTTGGTCTCCACTAGGAAGAGGCGTTTTGACGGGAAAGTATCGAGCAGGTACGCCCTCTGATTCTCGGGGAGCGAGCCCACATTTCTCAGATTTTGTATCTCCATATCTAGATGCACAAAGTCGAAGTATTGTTGAAGCGGTCTGCGTCGCCGGTGAAGGATTGGGCTTCTCCCCCATTGAGGTCGCTCTAGCTTGGGTGCGCGACAGCAAAGGCGTTGCCAGCGCAATCATTGGCGCTCGCACGGCGGCTCAACTTCGTGGGGCGCTAACGGTGGAAGAAATTACGCTCCCACATCAAGTGAGAGAAGCGCTAGATGAAGTCTCGCAATCAAGCCTGCTCAAGGAATGATTTAAGGACCTTCACACCGAAGAGCAAACCTTCAATAGGTACACGTTCATCAACCCCATGAAAGAGTGCGAAGAAGTCTAAATCTTCTGGAAGGCGGAGTGGACTAAAACCATATCCAACGATTCCAAGTGCTGACAGCGCCTTGTTATCAGTTCCACCACTCATTACATATGGAACCGGGATAGCGTCCTGGTCAAACTCTTTTAACGCCTTAACCATTGCATCAGCGAGCGGACCGGCGAAGTCAACCTCCAAAGCGATATCGCGTACAAGGAGTTCTATTTCAATATCCTCGCCCG
>CAILWW010000087.1 GCA_903838035.1 uncultured Actinomycetes bacterium
ACGGGGCGAAGGAGGAAGGAGCCCATCGCGTCAAAGGCGGCCACCCTCGAAAGCGCCTCACGTGGAACCTGCAGGACAAGGGCGGTGGACCAGAGCGCTCCCCATAAATCAAGGGTGGCGCCCCAAAGAAATGCGCCGAGTGCAGTCAGTTGAATCGATTGCGGAGCTGCCATCGACCAGCAATAGAGCGAAACGCTTAAAGTAATGATCATCAGAAAGCGCATGGGATAGCGGACTTTGATTCGATAGCCCAAGATTGAGCCAACGAGAAAGCCCACCGATTCTGCAGAAATAACATAAGACCACGAACGTGCGCCATCGAAATGTTTGAGCGCAATTAACGGACCGAAAACATTCTCGGCAGCAGCCCAACACATAATGATGAATGAAAATCCACCGACGATAATGACAATCCACCTATAGGAGAGAAATGTTTTCCAACCATGAATGAGATCTTTCATCACTGACTCGGTCTTTTCGCCGGGGTTGACTTCAACATGTGCCAGCGTCAATAAGAGCAAGCCAGAGAATAGAAATGAAAGAGCATCAATCATGAGCGCAGTCGAGGCGCCAAAGGCTGCAATCAGCCACCCACCAATTGCAGCACCGCTGATCATTGCGCCGTTGCTAACAAAGGCATTGAGGCCATTTGCCTTCTGCAGACTCTGATCGGGAACGATGGCGGGAAGCACACCAGAAAATGCTGGCCACCAAATTCCTGCCATCAATCCAAAGTTAATATTTGCTACGAGCATAATCCAGAGCGGAACATGTCCAGAGAAGAAGAAAAGCGCTTGTACGATCAATCCAATCGAGCCCCAAATATCGCAGAGCGCAACCATTCGTATTCGACCAAATTTATCTGCCAGTACGCCACCAAATGGGCTAAATAGAATCATTCCCAGCGTCTGTGCGCCAAGTACCAAACCAAGTTCGGATGCACTGCCGCCCTTTAGATGAAGGACTCCGAAAGCAATAGCGATTGGCCCCATTCCATTTCCAAAGTTGGAGATGAAGCGAGCGGTCAATAACTTCTTTACATGTTTATGCTTAAGAAGTTCCTTAAGTTTAATTCTTGCCGCCTTCGATATCTTTCAAAACTCGATGCATCTCGGATGCAATCTTCTTGAGCTCTGCCAACTCTTGATGCGCAATCAATCGAGCT
Source organism: uncultured Actinomycetes bacterium (assembly GCA_903838035.1). GTDB lineage: Bacteria > Actinomycetota > Actinomycetes > Nanopelagicales > Nanopelagicaceae > AAA044-D11. The sequence continues at coordinate 1,166 of CAILWW010000087.1, forward strand.
TCTTTGGCTAATTCAAATTCGCCCAAGGAAGCTTCGTGGGTCTCGTTGATCTTCTGTTCAACCGCCTTTGATGAAACATCCTGTCCAACCATGATGATAGAGAGGAGGACTAACTGCAGAAAGGTCTGTGCAACCCATGCCACAATCACAATTGGATCGCCAGTCTTAAGTGCTGCCGGAAGTGAAATAAGTGCAATGGCGGCGAAGATATAGGCACACCACATCGTGCCTACGGCTGAGGTAATTTTTGCCGCAATTCGGGTGTTGAACTCGCTCACTTTGCTCATGAGCTAATGGTACTTGGGGGTATTAGAGACTAGTCGTCTCCGCCACCTTCGCCTTCGCGGTGATGGCGACCCTCGCCATCACCGCGTGGAACGGCGTTGGAGCCGCCAATAGTTGTTGGTTGCGCGATGTTTTGAGTTTTAGCCGTTTGTGTATGCACAACTTTCGGAGTTGTGGATTGAACTGGTGCCGGGCTTGCGACGTTTTGGCTAACGGTGGAGACCATGGGAGCGGGGGTGGAGCCAGATCCACCAGCCGCAGAATGTGCAAC
>CAILWW010000088.1 GCA_903838035.1 uncultured Actinomycetes bacterium
AAGACTGTAAGTGAACCAACGGTCGATGACGTCGGAACACAAGAAGGAATTGCTGCCTCTGCCTGCGGAATAAAAAATATTCCAGAAATCGCACATGATGTGGCTGCGGCGATAAGTCGACGGCGCAGCGAGAAAGTCATGAAAAAATCGTAAATGACAACCATATGTTGGACTAATACGGACTGTCCACCATCTGACCGTCATCAGATGAATGGGGGGTTAGTAACCAACCTGCGGAGGAATATCGCCCAGCTTTGCCCGTAACTTCGCTACCGATTTAGCCGGTGAAATATTCTTACCAGACTTCCAGGCGGTGATGTAGTCAAAGGGATTTAACTCGCCTCTACGCACCCACCAGATGCCAGCCTTTGTCGGCCACGAAATGCCGAAGTGTAAGTGCGGTGCCGTTCCCTTTGCATCGCCAGAATCTCCTGTCTTAGCAATTAGATCTCCCGCAGCGACTCGTAGTCCAGGAATAGTTGTGGCAGGGATAAAAGAGAGATGCGAGCCGTAATACCGCACTCCATCATCACCAATCATTGATACCGAGAGACCACCGCGATCCGCACCTAGATCAGTCTTCCAAGTAAAGCGATCAACGCGATTAACCTCATCAATCACTCCCGCAGTTGGCGCAACAAATGAACAACCCACCTTGGTCAAGATATCGGTCGCGGGATAGTTGTGATGATAAGCGGTGAATTTCACGGAGCAACCTTGGACCGGAAATTTGTATGAATTACTTGCCTGGGCGGGAAGCGGGATGGCGGTGGCAAGTAAGGCCGCAACAATCGCTATCCCCCATCGGTTCATACGCCTAACCTTAAAGGTTCTTCTAAGTGCGAGCGTCATCTGGATAGCCCCCGCGTCAGATGGCTAAGAGTTATTTCGTATCCTTTCTAACCTCAGCATCTAACAAGTCCTAGTTTTCTGGGCCTGGTACTTAGAAGAGCGGAGATTTCTATATGGGTTTGAAAATTGCAATCGTGGGAGCAGGCTTTGGTGGCCTCTCTTCAGCAAAAGTACTGACTGAATTTGGTCATGATGTCCACGTATTCGAAAAAGAATCAGAAGTGGGCGGAGTATGGACTGCCTCACGACGTTATCCGGGTCTCGGTACTCAGAATGTGCGCAGCACTTATGCACTCTCTGATTACCCTTATCCAAAAGGAACTCCCGAGTGGCCTAGCGGCGAGCAAGTGCAGAGCTACATGGCTGGCTATACCAAGAAGTTTGGCTTTGACAAGAAAATTCAACTCAACACCACGGTTGATAAGGCCAAGCAAGGATCCGACGGTCGATGGACTTTAGACATCACTGCTAATGGAAAGAGCCGCACTGAAGATTTTGATTACCTGATTGTCGCCAACGGAATCTTCTCTGATCCATTCGTTCCTGAATTCAAGGGCTCTGATGCATTCAAAGCAGCCGGTGGCAAGATTATGCATACCGTGGACTTCCATAACCTCAACGATGTAAAAGGAAAGAACGTGGTCGTAGTTGGCTACGGAAAGTCCTCATGCGATGTTGCTAATGCTTGTGAAGGAACTGCAAAGAGCGTCACTATTGTGGCGCGCCACTTAATTTGGAAGGTTCCAAAGAAGCTTAAGAATGTCTTGAACTACAAGATGCTGCTCCTTACTCGTATGGGTGAGGCTCTCTTCCCTTATATCGAACTCAAAGGAACAGAAGCTTTCTTGCACGGCAAGGGCAAGAAAGTCAGCGCTGGAATGCTGGGCAGCGTCCAAGGTGTTATCGAAAAACAATTTAAGTTGGAGAAGCTTGGGCTTCATCCAAAGACCGGACTCGACACAATTGTTCGAAGCACAGTTTCCCTAGCTTCCGATGGAATCTTCAAGAAGATTGCACAAGGAAAGCTAACCGTCGAGCGCG
>CAILWW010000089.1 GCA_903838035.1 uncultured Actinomycetes bacterium
ATCTATCACACATATATCTCGATGCCTGGGATTTCGACACATCCAGTCAGCGAACTTTCCGACTCGATAGAATCACACATCTAGAAATTGTTGAGAGTAAAAACACGCCTTCCTCATTTTCTACAGTTGAGAGATCTGTAACGCCATCTATTCGGGTAGAACTGCTCATCACAAGGAAGGCGCAACTTCTCCTCGAACAAAATTCAGAACTCTTCTCGGTGCTGGAAACTTCTCCGAGCGGAACTAGAGTCGAAGCAAACGTGGGGGATCTGCAGTGGATCAGTCGGGCACTGCTGCCCTTTGGAAATTGGGTCCAGGTCCTAGCACCCCTTGAACTCGCCTCAAATCTCCACGACTTAGCGCGGGAAGCGCTTTATCTCTACAAATAGCCGTGCGCTAGTATTAACTCACTGACCGAACGAACAAAGGACGACTATGTTTCTACGCGAGCCAAGCCACATTCTCATTCTTCTGTTGGTCGTCATTCTTCTCTTCGGCGCCAAGCGCCTTCCAGATTCAGCCAAGTCTCTCGCAAAGTCACTCAAAATTTTTAAAGAGGAGATGAAGGGCGAGAAAGAGGCAGAGAAGAAGAGTAAGGATGAAGAAGGTCCTAAGGCTTAATCCACAGCCGCAACGTTTATGGCAATGCCAAATAACGGGCGAATGCCCCTCATCGAACATTTCCGCGAGCTTCGTAAACGTGTGGTGCGCGCGGCGCTAGGAATACTCCTCGGTTCGATAATAGGTTGGATTTTCTATCTCCCAATTATTCGAAAATTATCACTTCCATTTTGCGACTTGAATCAAATAAGTGCAACCTCCAAAGCTTCCTCACATTGCGGAATTCTCTACATCAACGGCGTGCTTGGTCCGCTCAATCTACAAATCAAAGTCGCAATTCTTGTGGGAGTAATTCTCTCTGCACCAATATGGATTTATCAGCTATGGGCATTTGTTGCACCTGGGTTACATCGAAGAGAGAAGAAGCGCTCGATTGCCTTCATGGCCTGTGCAATTCCTTTCTTTGCTCTGGGCTCCTGGATCGGTTACTCAATTCTCCCGGTTGCCGTTCGCGTCCTCCTCGGATTTACACCAAGCTCGCTCACTAATCTGGTTAAGTTCGATGATTACTTGGACTTTGTGCTCCGAGTAATCTTGCTCTTTGGTGGCGCTTTTGAGCTGCCGGTATTCCTCCTCTCACTAAATCTAATCGGAGTGATATCTGGGCGAGCGATCCTTAAGCCCTGGCGATTAGCAATTTTTCTCATCACTCTCTTTACTGCAATGTTTACTCCAACTGGTGATCCCTTGACAATGTCACTTCTCGCACTCCCGCTTTTGGTTTTCTATTTTGGCGCGGGCGCAATTGCTTTAATTCTTGACTCTAGAAGAGCCAAGAAAGTTGTTAATTAATTTTATGTCTCGCTTCGCCCTGATTTTGGTAAATCCCCATTCTGGGCGAGGAAAATCGCTAGCGATTGCCAATGAGCTGTCGCTTCATAGTCCATCATTTGGATTTCGCTCTGAGATAGTACTTGGGGATTCTGCCGTTAAATCACTAGATCTGCTTCGCCAGAAATTAATGAACAAGCCCGATCTCGTTCTTGTCATAGGTGGGGATGGCCTCTTCAATCTTGCCCTCCAAGTTATTGCCGAAACCGGCATTCCGCTTTTTGTAGTGCCAGCAGGTACTGGTAACGATTTTGCTCGCAGCTCTGGTTTTCTCGCGACCGACCCGCAAACTATTTGGGGAGTCATAACTACCAAGCAACCGGAGCCAATCGATCTGGCACTGGTGAACAAATCGCGTTGGTATGGCCAAATTATGAGTACCGGCTTTGATTCGACAGTAAATCGTCGCGCAAATAAGTTCCGTCTAATTAAAGGTCAAATGAAATATAACCTCGCGACCATTTTGGAGCTACCTAAGTTCAAACCGCTTCGATACGAGATTGCTATCGATGGCAAAAGCATCCATACCGATGCCATGATGGTAACGATTGGTAACGGTCCGTCGTATGGGGGAGGGATGCAGATTCTTCCTCAGGCTAAGAGAGATGATGGCCTGCTAGACATCATGGTAATCAGACCAGTATCGAAATTTGAATTGTTAAAAGTCTTTCCAAAAGTTTTTGAGGGCAAACATGTTTCTCATCCAGCAATAGATTTCTACACCGGCAGAGAGATCGCGATAATTTCAAAGGCACTTGCTTATGCAGATGGTGAATATTTTGGTGAAGGTTCCCTAGAAGTCGAGGTAAAGCCAGCAACGCTGATAACGTGGACTTCCTCATGACACTTTCCCCCTCCGAAAGATATGCCGCCGCCCGGGTGAAGCAAAGCCATCCAAAAACCTTGGCCTTCTCCGAGACTATTGATTTTCCATTGGATGCCTTTCAGATCGCAGGTTGCCACGCCCTCGAAGATGGGCATTCGGTTCTCGTGGCTGCACCCACCGGTGCCGGAAAAACCATTGTTGGGGAATTTGCAGCACACCTTGCGATGAAAACCGGAACCAAGTGTTTCTACACGACGCCCATCAAAGCTCTTTCCAATCAGAAATATCAGGATTTATGCGAGATGTATGGTGAGGCAAATATTGGTTTGCTGACCGGAGACACCACTTTTAATTCCGAGGCACAAATAGTGGTGATGACCACTGAGGTGCTTCGAAATATGATCTATGCAAATTCCTCCACCTTAAAGAATCTTCGCTATGTTGTAATGGATGAGGTTCATTACCTGGCAGATAAATTTCGGGGAGCTGTCTGGGAAGAGATCTTAATTCACTTGCCTGAGAGCGTTGCTCTTGCCGCTCTTTCTGCAACCGTCTCGAATGCCGAGGAGTTTGGAGACTGGTTACAGACTGTTCGCGGAGAGATAAAGGTCATCGTCAGCGAGGTAAGGCCCGTTCCGCTCTACCAACATGTTCTCTTTGGTCACCACTTGCTTGACCTCTTTGTTGACGAAGGGAAGGTCAACCCGGAGATCATCAGGCTCGAAAAGGAATCTGTTCGTCACGTTCGTACCCGTTACGGCGGAGGGAAGGATAGGGCAAAATCTTGGACCAGTAACGACAGCGTTGCGCCTTCCATAAAGCAGCTCGGTCGTGCAGATGTAATTGAAAAGCTAGACCGACAAGGTTTGTTACCTGCGATTACCTTCATCTTCTCGCGCAAGGCTTGTGACGCCGCAGTCCATCAATGCATTTCAGCAGGATTAAAACTCACCACGAGCGAAGAGCGTTCTCGAATCCGAGAAATCATTCACCAAAAGACAAATCATTTACCCGAAGAGGACTTATTTGTTATTGGTTATCACGAATGGGCGGAGTCACTTGAGCGAGGAATCGCAGCCCATCATGCTGGGCTGCTTCCGGCCTTTAAAGAGACGGTGGAGGAGTTATTCCAACAAGGATTGGTAAAAGCTGTTTTTGCTACTGAGACACTTGCATTAGGCATAAACATGCCGGCTAGAACCGTAGTCTTGGAAAAATTATTTAAATGGAATGGTGAAGGCCACGTGGCGATAACACCAGGGGAGTACACACAACTTACTGGTCGAGCCGGTAGACGCGGCATCGATATTGAGGGCAATGCCGTCATATTGTGGAGTCGCGATGTGGATTCAGCTGGTGTTGCCGGACTTGCTTCGACCCGAACCTATCCCTTAAAGAGTTCATTCAAACCTACTTACAACATGACGATTAATCTCATCTCTCAATTTGGCAGTGAGCGGGCGCGAAGCTCTCTCGAGTCATCATTCGCACAATTTCAGGCCGATAAAGCGGTTGTAGGGCTTGCTAAACAGATCCGCCGAAATACTGAGGCGATGTCTAAGTTAGAGGCAGAAGTCTCTTGTCACTTGGGAGATTTTCTCGAGTACGGCTTATTGCGATCAAAGATTAGAGATTTGGAGTCCAGTGTTGAATTTAAGTCCAAACGCACAAGGGTGGCGATGGAGGTTGAAATCTCTGAAGTTCGTAAACAAATGCGCTCCCACCCATGCCATGCCTGCCCGGATCGCGAAACTCATGCGCGGCAAACCGAACGTATCGATCGGCTTCGCCGCGAGAACAGAGGGCTTGCGGAGAGAGTCGATAATCGCACTCACGTAATTGCCAGGCGTTTCGACCTTATAAAAGTTATGTTGGAAAAATTTGGATATATCAAGGATGGCGAGATCACCTCGGATGGAAAGTTACTCTCCAAGATTTACGGCGAAACTGACTTGCTCGTCGCAGAGGTAATTAGATCCGGCATTTTGAATTCACTATCAGCACCGGAAATAGTCTCGGTTATTTCTTGCTTTCAATATGAAGCTCGGCGCGAAGCCGAACCGAAGATTCCTAGGGGAGAGGTCGCTCAAGTATTAACCGAAGTAATTGCAATTTGGCGAGAGATACATGAGGCAGAGTTGGATTTACGACTTGAACCTTTGCGCGAACCTGACTTTGGTTTCTGCATGGCATCTTGGAGATGGGCGAGTGGTCATTCCTTATCGGCCATCCTGAAAGGAACAGAGTTGACCGTAGGAGACTTCGTTCGTTCCATGAAGCAGAATATTGACCTCTTACGACAAATTGCCATCGCTTCACCCGATTTGGAACCAGTCATCAATCAAGCTTTATTAGCAATTGATCGTGGAGTGGTTGTATATGCAGGAGCCTTGGTATGACGCTCATGCTTCTCGATAGCGCCTCGCTTTGGTACCGGGCCTACTATGGAATGCCGGATACGTTGCTGGCGCCGGATGGCACTCCAGTAAATGCGATTCGAGGTTATCTCGATATGACCGCTCGACTTATGAATACGTATAAACCAACAAGATTGGTTGCCTGTATCGAAGGAGATTGGCGGCCCACATGGCGAACCGATCTATTTCCAGGATACAAAGCTAATCGAGTGGATGCCGAGGGCGAAGAGGAAGAGCCAGATTTACTATCGCCACAAATCCCAATTCTGCTCGATATTTTAGAAACCTTTGGAATTCCGCTAATAGGCGCCGATGATTACGAAGCGGATGATGTCATCGCCACATTATCGGTCAGAGAGAAAGGGCCAACTCGGATTGTCACCGGAGATCGCGACCTCTTTCAATTAGTTGATGACAAACGAGATGTAAAAGTCGTCTACCTTGCAAAAGGGATTACCAATCACGATTTAGTCGATATCGCCTTTGTTGCGAATAAATATGCAATACCGGGCGATAGGTATGCACTCTTCGCCATGATTCGCGGCGATGCCTCAGATGGCCTGCCTGGCATCAAGGGAATTGGCGAGAAAGGCGCCGCCTTAATTGCTAACCAATTCAGCTCCATGGAGGAAGTTATGGAGGCGGCCGGGAATGAGGATGAACGTCTGACTCCAAACCTACGAAAGAAGCTGCTTGAGTCAGCTGAATATGCGGCGATTGCGCCAACGTTGGTTCACTGCGCTAAAGATATAGATCTTCCAAAAGTCGATTTTTCGCTCCCAAGGCCACCTCAAAGCCTGGATGAGATTTATCAATATAAGAGCGATTATGGCCTTGGAGCCAGTATCGACCGCTTGATCTCCGCTCTGAATTGGTGAGAAAAGCCGGGCTATACGGGCTTTAGCGAGGCTTGTAGGCTCAATTTCAGGGTATTTGCCGAGCCACATACGGCTCACCGACTCTAGGTATATAGCCGATAATCTACATTATGTAAACTAAAAAAGCCCAGGCGAATTCCTGCACTCTCCTAGTTGGAGTTAATTGATAGCCAAATCTTCTATCGGCAAACAGGAACAGACCAGGTTTCTATCTCCATAGACCCCATCGATTCGCCCAGTTGCTGGCCAATATTTCTCCATCACGCCCATACCGATTGCTTTACCTCGTGGATAGGCACCGTTATCTCTAGAGTATTTACGGTCCCAATCTGCTTGCAATAGGTCAGAAGTCGTATGCGGAGCAAATCTCAGAGCCGATTCTTCGATAGTTAGTTGGCCATCTTCGATTGCTGATATTTCAGAGCGGATGGAGACCATGGCATCGATAAATCGATCCAGCTCTCGTAAATCTTCTGATTCGGTGGGTTCAATCATGAGAGTTCCGGCAACCGGAAATGAAACTGTTGGAGCATGGAATCCGTGATCCATAAGTCGCTTGGCAACATCATCTACGGTTACGCCAGTTTTCTTAGTTATCTCGCGTAAATCAATAATGCACTCATGGGCGATATAGCCATTAGCGCCTTTATATAAAACTGGGAAATGCTTATCCAATTTAGCAGCAAGATAATTCGCACTAAGAATTGCCACTTGAGTTGCTTTGGTCAACCCATCTCCGCCCATCATTCGGATGTAGCTCCAGGAAATAGGCAAGATTGAAGCCGAACCAAATGGCGCCGAACTTACTGGACCAGGACCGGTTTCAGGACCACAGGCATCATCCATTGGATGGTTGGGTAGATAGGGCGCCAAATGAGCGCGAGAAATTACTGGCCCAACGCCCGGTCCCCCGCCGCCGTGCGGAATACAGAAGGTCTTATGAAGATTGAGGTGTGAAACATCGGCTCCAAATTTTCCAGGTTGGGCGGTACCCACCAATGCGTTGAGGTTTGCGCCATCGACATAAACCTGACCGCCAGCCTCGTGAATTAGCTCGCAGATCTCGGAGATGGCCTCTTCAAATACGCCATGGGTAGAAGGGTAGGTAACCATTAAGGCCGCTAGGGAATCTCGATACTCCCCTATCTTTGCCTTGATGTCGGCAACACTTACGTTGCCATCATCATCACATGCAACAACAACAACTTTCATGCCTGCCATCACCGCAGAGGCTGCATTGGTTCCGTGGGCACTAGATGGAATCAAACAGATGTTTCTATCAGTCTGGCCCTTCGCATCTAAATATTTGCGGATCGCAAGCAAGCCAGCGAACTCCCCTTGAGAACCTGCGTTAGGTTGTAATGAAACAGCATCGTAACCCGTGATCTTGATGAGCCAATCAGAGAGTTGTGCAATCAACTCTCGCATACCGATACTTTGGTTAGCTGGGGCGAACGGATGAAGCGAATTAAATTCCGGCCATGTCACAGGAATCATTTCAGTAGTCGCATTTAACTTCATTGTGCAAGAGCCAAGTGGAATCATTGTTCTATCAAGCGCCAAATCTTTATCGGCCAGGCCGCGTAAATAACGCAACATGGCAGTCTCTGAATGAAATGTATGAAAGAGCGGATGTGTAAGGAAATCACTCTGGCGCTGCTGTTCTGCCGGAATTGAAATTGAAGTTGGAGATATCTTCGCGCCGAAAAGCTCTGAAAGTTTTTCTATATCCTTTTGTGTTGTTGCTTCATCGAAGGTAATAGAAACGCTACCGGCATCGATCTTACGCAGGTTAAAGCACGCCGAAAGTGCCTTCTTGATGATTGCATCAGCATCGATATCCGCGATAGTTAATGTGTCGAAGTAAGTTGTATTGCGAATTTTTGAACCGAGTGATGAGGCAAAAGATGCCGCATATCCTTGCACTCGCTCTGCAATGGCTTTCAATCCTTGAGGGCCGTGCCACATGGCATAGAAACCCGACATATTGGCGAGCAAAACCTGCGCGGTACAAATATTAGATGTCGCCTTGTCGCGGCGAATATGTTGCTCTCGTGTTTGTAGCGCAAGTCGGAATGCTGGGTTGCCATGTGAATCAATGGATTGTCCGACAAGGCGACCGGGAATAGAGCGCTCGAGCCCTGACTTCACCGCCATAAAGCCGGCATGAGGACCACCAAAGCCCATGGGAACTCCGAAGCGTTGTGCCGAACCAACTGCCACATCCGCGCCCCACTCCCCTGGTGATTTCAAAAGAGTTAGCGCAAGCAAATCAACTGCGAGAATTGCTAGCGCATTGTGCGAATGCAAATAATCAATTGCAGCCTGCGGGTTCTGTAGATCTCCGTATGTTGAAAGATGCGAGATGACTGCGCCAAATATTTCTTTGCCAATATTTTCTAGAGAGGTGGCGAAGTCATGTTCAATGACTTCAATATTGAGTGGATTAGCGCGCGTGCGGATTACCGCGGAAATATGCGGATGCAAATTCTTATCGATAACGAATACTGCAGCGTCATCGCCAGACCAGACTCGACGTGCCAAAGTCATTGCCTCGGCTGCCGAAGTGGCTTCATCCAACATTGATGCATTGGAAATTGGTAGTCCTGTTAAATCAGAGATGACTGTTTGAAAAGCAAAGATTGCTTCCAAACGACCCTGACTTATCTCGGGTTGATATGGCGTATATGCCGTGTACCAAGCCGGATTTTCTAAAACGTTACGGAGAATTACTGGTGGAGTAATAGTTCCGTAGTAACCCATACCTACTAGAGATTTAACTTGTGAGTTCTTGGAAGCGAGCTCTCTGAGCTCTTCAATCGCTTCCACCTCAGAAACTGCTGCAGGAAGAACCGAATGAAGTTTCTCTGCAATAGCGATATTTGCCGGAACTACTTTTGCGATAAATGAATCGAGATCGCTCTCACCAAGGGTCGAGAGCAAGTGTGAGATTTGTGAATCATTTGGACCGATATGACGATCTTCAAATTTAGAGCGAACTTCACTCACGAGCACTCCCCTGGCTTAATTGCAGTAACAACGCGCGACCGCAGGCTATGAGGGAAGAATAAAGAGTTTTAGGCTCCTCTGCGCTTTCTACGCTCGGAAAGTTCATCAGAGATCGGGTTATCTTCGCCACTGGCTACAACAACTGAGCCATCCACGCTTGATTCGCCTTGAAGAGTAGCCAAAGAGCCCTCAACCTCGCTCCATACTTTTCCGATGGCTATGCCAAATACGCCCTGGCCACCCTTAAGTAGGTCAACAATGTCATCCGGGGTTGTGCATTCATAAATCGTTGCGCCATCGCTCATCAAGGTCATAGCTTCCAGATCAGCCACTCCTCGTTCGCGAAGATGATCAACTGCAGTGCGAATATTTTGAAGGGAGACGCCGGTATCTAGTAACCGCTTGACGATTTTGAGAACGAGGATGTCTCGGAAGCCATAGAGTCTCTGTGAGCCAGAGCCAGTTGCGCTCTGAATGCTTGGTACTACAAGACCAGTACGAGCCCAATAGTCGAGCTGGCGATAAGTGATTCCGGCTGCAAGGCAAGCAGTAGCTCCGCGGTAACCGATATCTGGGGTCTGTGAAGCGCTCATAAGTCTCTGCCTTCTTGGGGGGAAGGATCCTCTCGGATCTCTACAAAAGGGGGTTTGTAGTGGCTTAAGAGTAGAACCAAGGATGGTGCTATTCAATGAACGACACGACCTAACTCTCTACTTTAACTTCAGAGTTTTCAGCTTGGTAAAGCCTTATCCGAGGAAATCTTCTGGGTTGATCTCTTCCAGAAACTCCCTAAATTTCTCCACTTCATCCTCTTCCGCATCTGGGATATCTATCCCTGCCTGTTGGAAGAGCTCTTCGGTCGCCAAAATAGGTGCTCCGGTTCGAAGTGCAATGGCGATGGCATCACTTGAGCGAGCGGAGATCAACGCTCCCCCTTCAAAAACAATCTCAGCATAGAAGACGCCTTCGCGAAGTTCGGTGAGGTTAACTTTGGAGACTTTTCTTTCAAACTCCTCCAAGATATTCACAATCAAATCGTGAGTGAGTGGGCGGACCGGTACTAGCCCTTGCTGAGAGAAGGCGATCGCAGTTGCCTCCACTGATCCGACCCAAATGGGAAGGTACCTAATTCCACCAATTTCCCGGAGAAGAACTATCGGCTGATTCGATGGCATCTCTACTCGAACGCCAACAACTTCTACCGGCTTCATCATCGCTCTACTTGAGTCGTGCGAGACCGGAGGCAACCAAAGCTGCATGTAGTCGGACGGAGAGCGAGGCAAGTTCGCGTTGCACTTCCTCGGCTCGCGCCTTGGCATCAGAACTCTTTTGGCGAAGAAGTGGTGTGATGACTTGTTCTACTAGCCCAACTTCACGATCGGCCGCAGTTTTAAAGGAACGTAAGTGACGAGCCTCAATTCCGAATGCGGCAATTTCGGCGACTGCCTTTGCTACCGCAAGCGCATCCGAGCTGTAATAGCGACCTCTAATGGTGATTAGCCCATATGACTCAAGCTCAGTGAGCTGATCATCATCCAACGCGGAGGCTTCAAGTAGCTCCTGGCGGGAGAGGCGGAGCTCTGGATCAATTGTGAAACTGGTTGGCGCGAATTCACCATCAACAGTTGCCAAACGAGGCGCCGCCATCGCGCCAGGCGTGGTTGCAGGCTGCAAACCACGATCAAGTGCATCGAGATTATCTTTGATGACCTTTAATGGCAGATATTGATCGCGTTGGGCGGTCAATACATAACGAAGACGATCTAGGTCAACATTGGTAAATTTTCGGTAGCCAGAAGGAGTTCGTTGGGGATTAATCAGACCCTCTGATTCTAAGAAGCGAATCTTTGAAATTGTGACGTCAGGGAATTCACCGCGCAACTTTGAGAGAACTTCGCCGATGCTTAAATAGGCGCGTGCTGGTACTGCCATTTATTTTCCCCCTTGGAAAAAAGTTAAACGATATTTACCCACATGAACTTCATCGCCGGTGCGCAAGGAGGAAGTTGCAACAGCTTTAGCGTTCACATAAGTTCCATTGAGACTTCGAAGATCTTCCACAATGTAGCCGGCGCCAGATCTCTTGATGAGTGCATGTTTTCTGGAGACGGTGATGTCATCTAGAGCGATCTCATTTGAACTATCTCGGCCTACGGTGATCAGCTCAGAATCAAGCAGATATCGACCGCCAAGACCTGGGCCAGATAGGACAATGAGCATCCCCATCTCAGGCTCGAGTTCACGCACAATGTGAGCACTTTCAGCAGAGAGCGAGGCAAGTAGGGCGTCGCGATCAATCTCTGTTGGAACTGCCTTTAGCGAATTGAGGTGAATAGTCGAGGTTAGCTCTGGATTTCCCTGCGCTGCCTTCTCATTACTCATCGCTCCCCCAATCGCCATCTACATCGTCGAATAATCTCGACTTCAACTAGAGGCTGACACTAGGCCACCGAGCGAGTTATGGTCAAGCGGTGAGAGTTTGATACTCCGCCGCTGAAAGTAAGTTACCTGCCGGCGAAGAAATTTCAATATCTGCAATCCAACCCGCCCCGTAAGGATCTGAGTTGATTGCTTCTGGCGCCTTATCCAAATCAGAGTTTACGGCGATTACCTTGCCTGAAACTGGGGCATAAATTTCAGAGACGCTCTTTGTGGATTCAACCTCACCACAGACGGCATCAGCGGTAATGCTCTGACCAACCTTCGGCATTTGAATATAGACAATATCTCCGAGGGCGCCTTGTGCGTAATCAGTAATTCCGAAGCGAACTACATTTGGATTAGATGTGGCAGCTACCCACTCATGCTCTTTTGTATATTGCAATTCATTTGGAATGGATGACACAACTTGCCCCTAACTTGAAATTCTTGAAAACGAAGTCTCTCCGCGTTTCCAGATGATGCTACCTAATCCTAATCCAGCGTACTGAACTCCGGTCAGAAGGTATAGGCCTATTCCCCAAATAACAAATGCCCATCCAAAGATTCCCCATATCCGGGAAAATCCACTCTCTCCGGAGAGCAGGAGCATCGGAAAAGCGTAGAGAAGGTTGAAGGTTGCGGCTTTGCCAAGATAAGAAACGACAAATAGCTTTCCGGTAACTCTTCGGAAGAGGGCCAGAATTAAACCCAAAATCGCATCTCGGGAAATCAAAGTTATAACAATCCACCAAGGGAGAACGGATTCGACAGCTAACGCAATAATCGTGGCGAGAATATAGAGGCGATCAATTGCTGGATCTAATGCTGCCCCAAGCTTTGACTCCTGATGTAATAAACGGGCTAACTTTCCATCCAAATAATCTGTCACCGCTCCCAAGCCAAGGATGAAAAAACTCAACACCGGGCGATGTAGGTGTAAATAGGTATAGAGAAATAGCGGAATTCCAAATGCGCGAAGTATGGTGAGAGCGTTGGGAATCGTCAGAATTCGAGATTCGCCACTCTTACTCATTGGTCTCCTCTCCGACGCTCTTAATATTTATCATCGTCGGGATGACAGGATTTGAACCTGCGACACCCAGACCCCCAGCCTGGTGCGCTACCAAGCTGCGCTACATCCCGGATCTGCTCGTTAGAGCAGGGGTGAATATTACTGAAAGCACAGCAGAAAGAAACCGGAGTTAATCCCGCTCCTTAATCTTTACTACTACTTCAACCGGGCTTCCAGGGAAGCCAAACTCTTCGCGCAATCTGCGTTCGATGAACCTGCGGTAGGACGGCTCCACCCACTCGGTTGCAAAGACCACGAACTTCGGCGGAGCAATTGCCGCCTGAGTGGCGAAACGAATCTTCGGTTGCTTGCCACTTCGAACTGGTGGTGGCGTAGCGGAGATAAGCGCGCCAAGAAACGAGTTGAGCTTGGAAGTTGGGACTCGCTTCTCCCAACTCGAAAGCGCTGTACGTAAGGCGGGAGCAAGTCGATCCCTATGCCAACCGGTACGAGCCGAAACATTCACTCGTTGCGCCCAAGGGAAGCGATCTAGCTGGCGTTCCATCTCTTTATCCAATTGGAGTTGGCGATCCTCATCTACCAAATCCCACTTATTCATAACAATAACCAAGGCGCGGCCGGCTTCTTCGACCATCGTCAGAATTCTTAAATCCTGTTCAGTAATGGGAACAGAAGCATCTAAGACAACGACCGCAACCTCTGCTCGTTCTAACGCAGAGGCAGTTCGAAGCGAGGCGTAGTAATCCGTACCTGAATCTTGATGAGCACGTTTTCTAATTCCAGCTGTGTCAATAAACCGCCAAGTATCCCCAGCGATTTCAATGAGTTCATCCACCGGATCTCGAGTTGTGCCTGCGGCATCATCCACGATAACTCGTGATTCACCAGCGAGAATATTTAGCAAACTTGATTTACCAACATTCGGGCGACCGACTAAGGCAACGCGACGAAAACCATCGTCAGGTTTCTCCGAACCGATTTCTGGAAGTTCCTTTACTAAGTAATCGAGCAAGTCACCAGCGCCGCGACCGTGAAGGGCAGAGACGAAATGCGGTTCACCCAATCCAAGGTTCCATAGCGCATGTGCATCCGACTCTTCGCCTTGACCGTCTACTTTGTTTGCCACAAGTACGGTTTTTTTATGAGATTGTCGAAGTTTGGTAACAAGAGATTCATCTTCATCAAGTGCGCCAACTTGAGCATCAACAACGAATAGCACCACATCTGCCTCTTCGATAGCAGCTTGCGAGCCAGCAGTAATTTTTTCAGAGATACCTTCGGGATGCGCTTCCCATCCTCCGGTATCTATCAACAAGAAACGACGACCATTCCATTCGGCTTCGTACTTAACACGATCTCGAGTGACGCCAGGGGTATCTTCTACGATTGCTTCGCGGCGACCGATGATACGGTTTACTAAGGTTGACTTACCAACGTTGGGGCGGCCAATAACCGCTACCGTGGGCAAACCAAGTAAGTTTCTGCGCTTTAACCACTCCCAAATTATTTCGACTACCTCAGGAAGTGAGAGCAGAGTCGAATCCAGTTCCAGAGCATCAGGTGCTGGGCGTAGTGGAGAAATTTTTCGGGTTGAATCTATTGCATCGCGGCTATCCAAGGATGCGGTAACTGTTTCGGTATTTACTCCATCTAGTTCAGATTCTCGTCGCGCCGCACGAGCTTCTAAGTCCGCATAGAGAAAAACTTTGAGGTGCGCTTCTGGTGCAACAACGGTGCCGATATCTCGGCCTTCAACGACGATTCCGCCTATGGCGCTTTCGATAACTTCGCGCTGCATACCGACGAGGTAATCGCGCAGTTCTTTCATCTGGCTATAGATGCTGACTTGATCAGTAACTCGCAATGAACGAATTTCAGTCGTTATGTCGACATCTCCACAATGAATCGTTGGTTCATCTGGGTTGGTATTAAAAGTAATTGGTTCAGTCTTAAGCGCAGCAATAATCTCAAAAGGTTGCTCAAGATTATTCTTAAGCGCTAACCATGTTGCAGCTCTGTATAGAGCGCCGGTATCTAAGTAGCTCCAATTGGCGCGCTTGGCTAAAGTCTTAGCGGTGGTTGATTTACCTGAACCACTTGGGCCATCTATTGCAACAATTATTCCGGCCATGTCTCAACCTTAATGGGTATAAGGCGCTTGAACTCGCCAGCTAGTGCCCTGCAGATATCTCTCTAGAACCACCGCATCACTCTTAGATAAAGCAAGAGTTACTAAACCCTTTTCCTGACCTGGACTATGTTCAATTGATAAATCTTCTACGTTGACATTTGCTCGCGCACATTCGTCGAAAATTTTTGCTAACTGTCCCGGTTTATCATCAATAACAATTGGCAAGTATGTGTACTCGCGGCTCTTGCCACCATGCTTACCTGGAATAGCTTCTCTTCCTTTGCGGGCTCGGG